>NZ_JBEYUI010000017.1:0-137629 GCF_040643455.1 Micromonospora sp. NPDC047134 | reverse complement strand
CCACAAGGGCAAGTAACAACCCTCACCACACCACCACCAACACACCCACACCACACCGCCAGACCACCCTGCCCACACAACGGTCAAAACACGAGTCGCGCCCGGCATCCGTACGGATGCCGGGCGCGTTCGGCGTCGGCACCGGCGTCCGGGCACGGGTGGGGACATTCCCCGCAGGCCACCCGTTGCCGCGCTGGCCGGTACTGCCGGGGCCGTTGCGGTCTGGAATTCGTAAAAGCGTCCTGGCCGCGCTTTTCGCCGCGCTTTTCTGAATGGCGAAAATGTCGCTTCCCCGTAGAGAGAATGTGGCAGAGGCCGCAGTGATAAACGGGGGGACGATCATCATGAGGTTCAGGCGGCGACTGACGCTTTTCGCGGTGACCGTCGCGGCGGCACCGCTGGCGTTGGGAGCATGTACCACTGACCGCAAGGCCGGCCAGCCCGCCGAGGCGCGAGCCAAACCGGAGGTGACCGTCACTCCGGCCGAGGGTGCCCGTGGGGTGCCGCTCAGCGGCGAGATCGGCACCGATGTCAAACACGGGCGGGTCACCTCCGTGCGCATCACCGACGACAAGGGCGGCACGGTAGAGGCCGAGCCCCGCGAGGACGGCACCGGATGGGTGCCGAACAAGGCGTTGGCACCCAAGCGCACCTACACCGCCGAGGTGATGGTGACCGGTGACTCAGGGGACACGGTCACCCGCAAGACCACTTTCACCACCGGCGAGAAATCGTCGAAACCGGCCATCACCAGCGTGCTGTATTTCGCCGGAAATCGGACGTACGGCACGGCTATGCCGGTAACGGTGGCCTTCGACCCGCCAATTCCCAAAGAGGCGAGAGCGGATGTGCAGCGCCGATTGTTCGTGAAGACGGATCCGCCGCAGCCGGGCACCTGGTCCTGGGTTGCCGACGGTAGTCAGGTCTATTACCGGGCCCCCGACTTCTGGCGCCCCGGGACGACCATCAGCGTCCGGTCGGCCCTGGAGGGCCTGCCCATCGGCAAGGAACACGTCGGTGACACGGACAAGCGGGCCACCTCGAAGATCGGCCGGCAGGTCCAGTTGGAGATCGACAACGCGACCAAGCGGATGTCGGTCTTCCAGGACGGGAAACTGCTGCGCAAGCTGCCGGTCAGTCTCGGTAAGCCGAGCACCCCGACCTCCAGCGGCAAGATGGTGATCATGGAGAAGCACGACTTCACCACCTTCGACACCCGGGGTTCCGCCGACCCGTACGTCGTCGACGTGGAGGACGCGCAGCGACTCACCTGGGGCGGTGAGTTCATCCACGGCGCACCCTGGTCGGAGGGGGACCAGGGCAACACCAACGTGTCGCACGGCTGCACGAACCTGTCGGCGGCCAACGCCGACTGGCTGATGGGCGTCACCCAGGTCGGTGACCTGGTGACCGTCAAGGGCACCGAGGTCGAACTCGGCGAGGGCAACGGCTGGACCGCCTGGAACGTCAGCTGGGATCAGTTCGCCAAGGGCAGCGCCCTGCCGGTCCCGGCCGGGCTGCAACCCACCCCGACACAGGAGCCGGATCCGGGGGCGGTGGCCGGTGGCTCGCCGGAGCCGGACCCGTCCTCCAGCGGCGGCTGAGAGGGACGCATCTCCGGGCCGGTCCGTGACGGACCGGCCCGGAGGCCGTTGCACGCCGCCGCGAACGGCCAACCACCCGGTGCTGCCGCGTGGGTCGGCGTCGGCGGGCGGTCGGGGATCGGGTCGTCGAGGCGCAGGGGTACGGACCCGGGCGGGGGATCCTCCCTAGGGTGGACCCGAGGTGCCTGCGGGTCATGCCCTGGATCTACCCGGAACCCGCTTCGCGCAGGGTGGAAGTGTCGGTGCCGGGGGATAGGTTCGACTCATGCGAGAGCGCGAGGAACGATTCCACGTCGAGACCACGGTGTCGGGCGACGTGGTGTGCGTGCGCGTGGTCGGGGTGGTCGACATCGCCACCGTCGGGGCGTTGCGGGCCGCGCTCTGGGCGGCCCCGACCCGTTCGGAACTCCGCGTGGATCTCTCCGAGGTCCGGCTGCTCTCCGCGGCCGGGGTGCGCGCCCTGCTCGCGGCCCGACTGTGGGTGCGGGCCCAGGGCGGCGAACTGGTGCTGGTGGACCCGCCACCCGTGGTGGACCGGGTGCTGCGCGCCACCGGTCTGCGCCGGGTGATCCCGATCGTCGACGCCGACCGGGTCCTCACCTCGGTGTGACCCCGCCGGGGCGTCCGGCGCCGGGCACGGGGCCGGCGCCGGACGTCGCGGTCAGCTGAGGCCGAGCAGGTCGACCACGAAGACCAGGGTCTCGTTGGGCTTGATGAGACCACCGGCGCCCCGGCTGCCGTAGCCGAGGTGCGGCGGGATGGTCAGCTTGCGCCGGCCCCCGACCCGCATCCCCACCACGCCCTGGTCCCATCCGGCGATGACCCGTCCGCCGCCGAGCGGGAACTCGAAGGCCTCGCCACGGTTCCAGGAGGCGTCGAACTCGGCACCGGTGGAGTGGGCCACCCCGACATAGTGCACCCGGGCGAGCTGACCAGGCTGGGCCTCCGGTCCCTCGCCGACGGTGATGTCCTCGATCACGAGGTCGGCCGGCGGGGCTCCCTCGATCGGACCGATCTCGGGCTTGCTCGCTGCCTGGTTCATGCGAATTCTCCTGTGACGTCGGTTTCAGTCAGCACAATCCTGCCGGATGCTACGACACCCCCTCCCACCCCCCACCCCAACCTTCCCCGCGATCTTGCACTTTCGGTCGCCGATACAGGCGCATTGCCCCGATATGCGACGACCAAAAGTGCAAGATCGGGGGGGGGGGGGGGGGGGGGGGGGGGGGGGGGGGGGGGGGGGGGGGGGGGGGGTTTGGGGGGGGGGGGGCCCCCGGGGGGGCCCCCCCCCGCCGCGTGGGGGGGAGGTGATTCAGGTCAGCGGAGCCAGCCGAAGCGCTTGACGATCGGCAGCCGGGCCCACTGGCGGCCCAGGCCCCAGGTGTCACCGGCGTTGGTCACTGCGAGCAGGGCCAGGACACCGGCGTAGATCAGGTGGTCGTCCATGAACGGGTTGGTGGTGGGTAGGGCGGCGGTCCACATCATCACCATCAGCAGCCCACCGCTCACGGCGGCGATGCGCATCCCGACGCCGAGCATCAGCGCGGTACCGATCGCGGCCAGGCCGATCATGAACAGCCAGTCCGCCCAGGCGGCGCCGGCGATGCTGTTGTAGAAGCCCTCGAACGGGCCGCTGACCCCGAAGGTCAGGAAGCCCTTGGTGGGGCTGCCACCGTTGATCCAGGCGTTCTTCGCCTCGGTGGAGAAGCCCAGACCGAACAGCTTGTCGAGGAAGGCCCAGAGGAAGATCCAGCCCAGGGCCAGGCGGAGTCCGCCGAGCAGGTAGCGGCTGGCGCGCTTGCTGGTGTTCTGCTCCCGGACGGTTGCGGCCCCGGGGGTCTTGGCGGCGGCGGTGTTCCGCTCCATCATCGCGGTCATGGTGTCCACGTCCCTTCTTCGCTTCGCACCGCTGTCCCGGTGGCATCTCTATTGGACGCCTGCCGGGTAGGTGGTGTGCAGGGCCGACCAGGCCATGACCGGGCGGGACCTTGGTCCCGGTCGGTCGGGACCTCGCGTAGCTCAGCCGGCGCCGACGACCGGGTCGGCGAGTTGACCGGCCAGCAAATCGGGAGCCTCGGCCAGCGAGGGGCCGTACCA
The DNA here is from genome assembly GCF_040643455.1 of Micromonospora sp. NPDC047134. Classification (NCBI taxonomy): domain Bacteria; kingdom Bacillati; phylum Actinomycetota; class Actinomycetes; order Micromonosporales; family Micromonosporaceae; genus Micromonospora; species Micromonospora sp. NPDC047134. The sequence continues at coordinate 133,928 of NZ_JBEYUI010000017.1, read as the reverse complement.
GGTCAGATGGCGTCCGGAGACCAGGGCGCAGGGGAGGGGAGCGAAGGCCTCCGGCCCGTCGTCGCGGGTGAACCGGTACGGCTCATCCGGCAGTACGACGACGGCCGGTCCCGTCGCCCGCAGTTCCGCCAGGCTGAATCGAGGGTACCGCTGGGGGTGAGCCGAGTGCACATGGTGCACACCGAGGCGGCGTAGCACGTCCCCGGCGAAGGTGTCGCTGCCCAGCACCAACCCAGGGCCGCCGCCACACCGGCACCACGGCCCGTCGTACCCGGTCGGGCTCCGGTGGTCGGGCCCAGGCCCGGCGGCCGGCCGCCAACCATCCGGGTTCCGTGCCGGCCCCCAGCTCCCTGAGCAGGTCGGCCAGTTCGGTGAGCGCCTGGTCCACTGTGCTCGGACCGGTGGGAGCACCAGTCGGTGGCCCGGACCAGCAGGCCGGGCAGGGTCACCGCGACCGCCTCGGTCAGCGAGGGCACCAGGGAGACCACCCGCACCGGCGTACCTCCTCACCAGGCCGCCGAAAAACCCACCCTGCCGGGCCTCGGGGTGGGCCCAGGGCAGAGGACCCGCATGATCGTCATCCTAGACTCGGTCGATCGGCGGCAGGATGGGGTGGATGCGACGATGACCGGTGGCGAGGACTCCCGGCCGGCGATGATCCCGGTCGGGGCGGGACGCGGCGAGGTGCTCCTGCGCGCCGGGCGGCGGGTGTACGCCGGCCTGCGCCTCGGTGACCTGATCCGGCGGCGGCCCACCGGCCTGACCGCCAACCAGTGGAACCTCGCCGCCCGGGAACCGCTCGACCTCGTGGTCGGGGCCGCCGACGCTGACCAGGTCGAGTTCGCGGTGCAGTTCCGGCCGCCGTCGCCCGACCCGGCCGCCCGTCGCGCCGAGCGGGCCATGGCAGCGGTCACCGCCGCGGTCGGTCTGCCGGTCCTGCGGATCGTCTCGACCACCCTGAACGCGACCGAGCACGGGCCCGGCATCCTGACCTACCTGATCGACGCCCGCCGGTACGCCGAGGGTGGCGCCGGGACCGAGGTGGCCGCCGTGGGGTTCCGCGACATCATCGGCCGGCTGCCCGACGGCCGCACCGGCGCGGTCAACGACCTGGGCGCCCTGGCCCGGGCCGACGCGGTCGAGGCGTACGTGGCCCGACGGTTGGCCGACCCGATCCTGCGGGGACTGCACGTGCGGTGGACCGCCGGCCCGGCCGAGGGCTGGGCCTGGGTCGAGGTACGCCCCGGCGAGTGCCTAGTGGAACGGGTGTCGCTTGAGGTCCACCGTCTTTCCTGCGGGGTGGATCCCGCTCGCCTGGCCGAGGATCTGGCCACCCTGGCGGTCGGCGACCGGCTGCGCCGGCTGGAGGCCGACATTCCGGTTCTGGTCGATCGTGCGGAACTGCGCGATGACATTCGGCGACTGCGGGATCGCCGCGAGGAACTCGCCGACGGCTTCCCGTACGACCATCTCTGTCAGCTCTGACCTCCGTCGGTGGAACACCTCCACCGATGCTGCCGCCGCGCCCCGCGGCGAAAAAAAGTCAGCCGACTTTGAACCGGCCCCCCTGGCGGGTCCGTACCTCACCGGGAATGGACAGGATCTCCCCGACCCGCACCGACAGGCGCGGGAGACGGTGCGGAAAGGGCATCGTCGTCAGTCGACGTGCCATCGGCGCGTTCGGATGTCCGCCGGGCGTGCCACCACGATTCCGTTCGGTCCGTCGAGTCACGAATCAGGTACCGGATCGAGAAGGAGAGCAATTCGATGCGCAGGTCCCCCCGGTCGCGCCGACCATCCGGTAACACGCGGACGAAGCGACTGCTGGCCGTCGGTGCCACGCTCGCCGTATTCGGCGGGGTGGTCGCCGTTACCCAGATCTCATCGGCCGGTGACCGACGGCCGAACAAGCAGCCCCGTCCGGTGGCGGCCGAGTGCGTCGCCCCGATTCCGGGCGCCACCGCGCCGGCCGCCCGTGGTGCCACCACCACCCGCACCTTCCAGAATGGCCGATGGGTGACCAATCACTGGGGTGACGGACAGCAGACCATCGAGGAGTGCCAGGAGACCCGCAACGGCGGCGGTGCCGCCACCGGCTCCCAGGCTGTGGCCTGCCCGGACGTGGTCAGCCGGCTGCCTCAGGTGCCCGATCGGGCCCGCGCCGAGGTGGACCGGAACCTGGGCCTGTTGCAGACCCAGATCACCGAGGCCGACCAGCGACTCGCCGCCGAGGGCAACAAGGGGCAGGGCTTCATCAACAACGCCATCCTGGGTCCGCTGGCCAGCAAGCGGCGGGCCACCCTGGACCGGATCACCATCGCCATCGACCGGTTCGGTCCGCGTCCGCGCGGCCTGGCGGATCTGGCCAAATGCCAGGTGCGGCCGGTGAACAACAACAACGGCGGAAACAATGGGAATCCCAACAACGGGGGTGGCAACAACAACGGGGGCAACCCGAACAACGGCAACAACGGCCTCCAGGTGCTGGCGAACAACTGCAACAACAGCCGGTTGCAGCCACACGACGGCTTCCAGAACGGCAACCGTTGCATCAGCACCGCCTTCGGTGAGGTCGGCTCCGCGGCCAACAACCCGTCGCTGCTGATCACCGAGTTTCCCCAGCAGATCAACCGTAACCAGGGCTTCGCCATCCGGGTGAGCACCCGTAACCTGGTCCGGGACCGCTTCCTGCCGGCCGGGCAGGGCGGCTACTACCTGGAGAGTTCCCTGCTCAACGGCGAGGGGCTGACCCGGGGGCACTTCCACACCGCGTGCCGGATGTTGAACAACACGAACGAGGCGCCCGCCCCCGATCCGGTGCCGGCCTTCTTCGTCGCTACCGAGGACGGTGGCGGCGGCCGCCAGCCGGACAGCGTGGTCATTCAGATTCCGGGTCTGCCGGAATCGGGTATCGCCCAGTGCGCGGTCTGGGCCGGTGACGGATCGCACCGGATCCCGATGGCGGAGCGGGCGAACCAGACCCCGGCCTTCGACGCGGTACGGATTCAGGTGAACTGATGTCGTGAGTTGACTCGCAACGACCAGGGCCGCCCGGGAGGACTCCTCCGGGCGGCCCTGGTGGTCGGGGGAAATATCGCACGTTGCGAGTTGCGCAGGCGAGCGTCGTTCAGCGGTTCTTGTACGCCTCGACCACCTCGACCGGGATGCGACCCCGCTCGGAAATCTTGTATCCGTTGCTGACCGCCCATTCGCGGATGGCGCGGTTCTGCTCCCGGTTCATTCCGGGAGTCGCCGGGCCGGTGGCACGACGAACGGTGCGGCCGAGGTCGGTGCCCCGCCCGAGCCTGCGTCCGGCATTGATAAACGGATCCAACGCCTTGCGCAGGACTCCCGCGTTCTCGTCGGAGACATCGATGGTGTACGCCACGCCATCAAGACTGAACTCGAGCGTTCGGTCGGCTTTACCGCCGTCGAGGTCGTCGGTAAGCACCGTGATTACTTTTCTCGCCATCGTTGACTACTCCCTGTGTGTGGCGGGGTGTGGTCAAAGTTTGACGTATGCGCCGCCAATTGCGCAACAAACGCACGCCCTGCTGCGGGTGGCGTTTTGCGCTTCAATGAAATCCCGAATAGGTCACCTTGCTTGCAGAGGTGGCGCAGGGTCCCCCTCCGGGGAGGTCACGTAAGACCGTTCCGGTGTTCTGGATCACATCGAGGAACAATGAGGGTTCTTCGTGACTTGAGCCTGACACGCTCAACTCATGGGATAGCAGGTGTTCGATGGCAACTCTTCCGGTACTTCCACTGACCGACGCCGTACTGCTGCCCGGCATGGTCATCCCGGTGACCCTCGACCCGACCACCCAGGCCGCGGTCGACGCGGCCCGTGCCACCGGTGACCACCGGCTGCTGGCCGTGCCCCGCCTGGACGGCGAGTACGGTTCCGTCGGCGCGATCGCCACCATCGAGAAGGTCGGCCGGCTGCCCAGCGGCGAGCCGGCCGCCGTGATCCGCGGCATCGCCCGCGCCCGCATCGGCACCGGGGTACCCGGTCCCGGCGCGGCGCTCTGGGTCGAGGCGTCCGAGATCGACGAACCCGCCCCGGCCGGCCGGGCCCGGGAGCTGGCCCGCGAATACCGCGCCCTGGTCACCGCCGTGCTTCAGCAACGGGGTGCCTGGCAGGTCATCGACGCGGTGGAGCGGATGACCGACCTGTCCGAACTGGCCGACTCGGCCGGCTACGCGCCCTGGCTCAGCCTGGGGCAGAAGACCGAACTGCTGGCCGCACCGGACGTCACCGCCCGGCTGGAACTGCTCGTCGGCTGGGTCAAGGACCACCTGGCCGAGCAGGAGGTCACCGAGCAGATCAACTCCGAGGTACGCGAGGAGTTGGAGAAGACGCAGCGGGAGTTCCTGCTGCGCCAGCAGCTGGCCGCGATCCGCAAGGAACTCGGCGAGGACGCCCCGGACGGCACGGCCGACTACCGGACCTGGGTCGAGGCCGCCGACCTGCCGGAGAAGGTACGCGAGGCGGCGCTGCGCGAGGTCGGCAAGCTGGAACGGGCCAGCGACGCCTCCCCGGAGGCGGGCTGGATCCGTACCTGGCTCGACACGGTGTTGGAGATGCCGTGGAGCACCCGTACCGAGGACAACACCGACCTGACCGCGGCGCGGGCCGTGCTGGACGCCGACCACGCCGGTCTGTCCGATGTGAAGGACCGCATTCTGGAATACCTGGCGGTACGCAACCGGCGGGCCGAGCGGGACCTCGGGGTGGTCGGTGGCCGGGGTTCCGGGGCGGTGCTGGCCCTGACCGGTCCGCCCGGGGTCGGCAAGACCAGCCTCGGCGAGTCGGTGGCCAGGGCGCTCGGCCGCAGGTTCGTCCGGGTCTCCCTGGGCGGGGTCCGCGATGAGGCGGAGATCCGGGGACACCGGCGTACCTACGTCGGCGCGTTGCCCGGCCGGATCGTGCGGGCGTTGCGCGAGGCCGGCTCGATGAACCCGGTGGTGCTGCTCGACGAGGTCGACAAGCTCTCCGCCGGGTACGCGGGCGATCCGGCCGCCGCCCTGCTGGAGGTGCTCGACCCGGCCCAGAACCACACCTTCCGGGATCACTACCTGGAGGTCGACCTGGACCTGTCCGACGTGCTGTTCCTGGCCACCGCCAACGTGGTGGAGGCCATCCCCGGCCCGCTGCTGGACCGGATGGAACTGGTCACCCTGGACGGCTACACGGAACAGGAGAAGGTCGCCATCGCCCGGGATCATCTGCTGCCCCGGCAGCGGGAACGGGCCGGGTTGACCGCCGAGGAGGTGGAGGTGGATTCCGCCGCGCTGGGTCGCATCGCGGGGGAGTACACCCGGGAGGCCGGCGTACGGCAGCTCGAACGGGCTCTGGCGAAGATCATGCGCAAGGTCGCGGTGACCCTGACCGTCGAGCCCGCCCCGGTCCGGATCGGTGTCGACGACCTGGTCCGCTACCTCGGTCGGCCCAAGCACACGCCGGAGTCGGCGCAGCGTACGGCGGTGCCGGGGGTGGCCACCGGCCTGGCGGTCACCGGCGCCGGGGGAGACGTGCTGTTCATCGAGGCGACCAGCATGGAGGGCGAGCCGGGACTGACCCTCACCGGTCAACTCGGCGAGGTGATGAAGGAGTCCGCGCACATCGCCCTGTCCTACCTGCGGGCCAACGGTCGCCGCCTGGGCCTGGATCCCAACGCCCTGGCCGGGCGGCGGATCCACCTGCACGTCCCGGCGGGTGCGGTGCCCAAGGACGGCCCCAGCGCGGGCATCACCATGGTCACCGCCCTGGCCTCACTGGCCAGCGGCCGGCCGGTACGCCCCGAGTTCGGGATGACCGGCGAGGTGACCCTCTCCGGCCGGGTGCTGCCCATCGGCGGGGTCAAGCAGAAGCTGCTGGCCGCCCACCGGGCCGGCCTGACCGAGGTGATCATCCCGGCCCGCAACGAGCCGGACCTCGACGACCTGCCCACCGAGGTACGCGAGGCGCTGACCGTGCACACCCTGGCCGATGTCGCCGACGTCCTGGCCCTGGCGCTGCGCCCGGCCGAGGCCGACACCCGCACGCTCACCCTCGCCTGAGGTAAGGAAAGGGTCCCCTGCCAACGCACGGCAGGGGACCCTTTCCTGAGTTGTGGGTCAGCGGCGGTCCCGGCGGTCGCCGTCGTACCGCCGCTCTGCACCGCCCCCGTCGCCGCCGTCCCGGTCGCGGCGTACGGTGGCCTTGCGGCCCTTGATGGTGCTGTTGCGCAGCCCGGCGATCACCTCGTCGGCGACGGCGACCGGCACCTCGACCAGGGAGAACCGGTCGGCGATCTCGATGGAGCCGATGTCGCGGCCCCGGATGCCGGTCTCCCCGGTGATCGCACCCACCAGGTCCTGCGGACGCACCCCGGCCCGCCGGCCCAGGCCGATGAAGACCTGGGTGGTGCCGGTGGTGCGGGGCCTCGACGGACGGCGGTCGCCCCGGCCGTCGGCCCCGGGCCGGGTCTCCCGGGGGGCGCGGACCGCCACCTGGGGGATCTCCTCCGCGGCCTCCTCGGTGCCCGGCAGGGTGGCTTCGTGGGCCAGCTTCACCGCGGCCAGCGCCACCTCCATCAGATCGAACTCGTCGCTGAGCGATTCGACGATCACCCGGAACGGGTCGAGGTCGTCCTCCAGCAGGCTCTCCCGCAGCGCCGCCTGGGTCAGCTCCAGCCGGCGGGTACGCAGGTCCGCCACCGTCGGGATCTTGTCGATGGTGATCCGCTGCCCGGTGACCCGCTCGATGGTCTTGAGCATCCGGTGTTCCCGGGGTTCGGCCAGGGTGATCGCCACCCCTTCCCGCCCGGCCCGGCCGACCCGGCCGATGCGGTGCACGTACGACTCCGGGGCCGAGGGCACGTCGTAGTTGACCACGTGGCTGAGCTGCTCGACGTCCAGACCACGGGCCGCAACGTCGGTGGCGACCAGCAGGTCGGCGGTGCCGCCGCGGAGCCGGCCCATCACCCGGTCGCGCTGTTCCTGGCTCATCCCGCCGTGCAGCGCCTCGGCCCGGTACCCGCGCCCGTTCATGGTCTCGGTGAGCCGGTCGACCTCCTCCCGGCTGCGGCAGAACACGATCGCCGCGGTCGGTGATTCGACGTCCAGCACCCGGCCCAGGGCCGCCGGCTTGTGCGCCCGGGCCACCAGGTACGCGCTCTGGCGTACCCGGGGGGCCTCCCCGGCCAGCGGCTGCTCCCGGGCGATGAGGATGCGGACCGGGTCGGTCAGGTGGGCGCGGGCCATCCCGTCGATGCGGGCCGGCATCGTGGCCGAGAACAGCACCGTCTGCCGCTGCTCGGGGGCGTGCTCCAGGATCGCCTCGATGTCTTCGGCGAAACCCATGTCGAGCATCTCGTCGGCCTCGTCCAGCACCACCGTGGCCAGGTTGCCCAGCCGCAGGGTGCCCCGGGCGATGTGGTCCAACGCCCGGCCCGGGGTGGCCACCACCACGTCGACCCCGTTGTCCAGGGCGCGCAACTGCCGGCCGATCGGCTGGCCGCCGTAGATCGGCAGCACCCGGGCCCCGAGATCCTTGCCGTAGCGGTGGAAGGCCTCGGAGACCTGCACGGCAAGTTCCCGGGTCGGCACCAGCACCAGGGCGACCGGGTCGCCGGTGGGTCGCTCGTCGGGCATCCGTTGCAGCAGCGGAAGGGCGAACGCGGCCGTCTTGCCGGTGCCCGTGGCGGCCTGCCCGAGCAGGTCCCGACCGGCCAGCAGCGGGCCGATGGCCTCCCGCTGGATCGGCGTGGGCTCCTCGTAGCCGAGCGCGGAGAGCGCGGCGAGCAGTTCGGAACGCAGGCCAAGGTCCGCGAAGGCGGGCGGTTCGGTGGACGGGTCCGGCAGTACGGGCGTGGAACTCATGGGTCAAGTTTTTCATTACCACTGCGGGCGCACTGCGGCGACCACCGCAACACCGGCAACGACCAGTGGCGATAAGGCCGCTCCACACCCCTTCAGGGAAGATAGGAGGATTGTTCGGACTCATCCCGGTACGTGTGGTTAGTGTCGGCGACAGGCGAACCCTTCACCGGGAGAGAGGACCCGACCATGCGAGTGCCCAGTCGAAGTCCGGGACAACGGCCTGGTCCTCCTGCCGCCCCGGCCCGGCGTCGCCCGCGCGGCCCGGTACGACCTCCGGCCGCCACCGGACCCGATCTGGACGCCTACCGCCGGGCCGTGGCGGAACTGCTCGTCGAGGTGGGGGCGCTCGCCTCGGCCAGCAGCACCAAGGCCCGCCAGGTGCTGATCGATCAGCGGCTGCGGGAGCCGGCCCTGGCCGCCGTCCTGGACGCCACCCCCCAGGGGCTGGTCGGGGCCCGGGAGACCCTGCTGTTGGAGATGGCCCGGTACCAGCCCAACACCCGCAGCTCCGCCGCCGACCTGACCGCCCTGGTGCGGATCTACCTGCTGTCCCGCATCGACGTGATGTGGTGGCGGGAGGCGGCCACCTTCCTCACCGACACCCAGGTCCAGCACAGCGTGGAACTGGTCGACCTGGACTGGCTGCGGCGGCGGGATCTGCTGAACTTCCGCTACACCGGACAACCCCGCAACCTGCTCGGCCGGGGAGTACGCGCCCTGCGTCGTCGGATGCTGCCGCGCGCCACTCCGCGTACCGCCGGTCTGCTGTTCCGCCGGGCCCGCCGCGAGGTGGTGGCCCTGCTCAACGACCTGGGTCGCGAGTTCGCCGCGGTGACCCCGGCCGGCACCCCGCCGCTCTGGGTGACCAGCCTGGTGCGCAGCGCCGAGCACCAGTACCGGCTGCGGCGCCTGGGGTACGCCGCGATGGTGCCCAGCGGGCACTGCCTGGGCTGGGCGGCCGATCTGGAGATGCAGTGGTTCGACCACTTCGGGGTCCGGGACACCCTGGCCGGGCTGCTGCTGGACCGGCAGCGCTGCGGTGAGATCAACGTGGTCGACGAGGGGCAGGCCTGGCACATCTGCCTGGCCCCGACCGCCACCGCCCGACTGCGCCGGGCCTACGAAGCCGAGATGGGGATCTGAGGCGATGTGCGGAATCGTGCTCAGCCTGGGCCCGGAGGCCGATCCGGTGATCTTCCGCCGGATGCTGGCGGTGCTGGCCACCCGGGGGGAGGTCACCGAGACCCGGTACGAGGCCGGCCTGCTCGCCGGCACCCGCCGACTGCCGGTGGTGGATCGGGACCGGGCGGTGCAGCCCTGGGTGTCGGCCGACCAACGGTGGCTGCTCTGCTACAACGGGGAGGCCTTCAACCACCATGAGCTGCGGGCGGAGCTGAGTGGCCTGGGCCACCGGTTCCGCAGCGGCAGCGACACCGAGGTGGTGCTCGCCGCCTTCGCGCAGTGGGGCGAGCAGATGGTCACCCGGCTGCGCGGCGAGTACGCCATCGCCATCGTGGAACGGGCCACCCGCCGGGTGTACCTGGCGCGGGATCCCCTCGGGGTCAAGCCGCTGTACTGGTCGCGTACCCCGGGATGTCTGCACCTGGCCAGCGAGATCAAGGCCCTGGTCCGGGCGGCGGCCCCGGTGGTCGAGGTGCCGCCGGGCCACCACGGTTGGGTCGACGCGGACCGCCGGGTCCACCTGCGGCCGTACGTGGACCTGCTCTCCCTGGGTGCCGGGGCGCCGGCGGTGACGGATCCGGACGAGGCCGCCCTGCTCGTCCGTACCACCCTCACCGACAGCATCCGGGTGCGCCTGGACACCGATCTTCCGGTGGGGGTGGTGCTCTCCGGCGGGTTGGACAGCTCGCTGGTGCTGCTGCACGCCGTGCAGGCGCACCCGGACTGCGTGGCGGTCACCGTAGGGGTGCCGGAGAGCCCCGATGTGGCGTACGCCCGGCGGTTGGCCCGCGACCTCGGCGTCCGGCACGAGGTGGTCGAGCTGCGGCCACGCGACATCCGGCTGGCCGAGGTGCGGGAGGCCATCCGGATCTCCGAGCTGACCGAGTACGGCGACATCATCAACGCGGTGGTCTCGGTGCCCATCTTCCGGCGGCTGGCCGAGCTGGGCGTCAGGGTCGTGCTCACCGGCGACGGCTCGGACGAGCTGTTCGGCGGGTACCCGATGTATCACGAGGTCGGGCCCGAGGCGGCCCGACGGCTCTTCCTGCACAAGATCCGCAACCTCTGCCGTACGGAGTTGCAGCGCGTCGACCGCACCAGCATGGGTTTCGGGGTGGAGGCCCGGGTGCCCTTCCTGGACCTGGCCCTGGTCGAGTTGGCCATGCGGCTGCCGGTGGACTTGAAGATGCGCGAGGGTCAGGAGAAGTGGATCGTCCGGCGGGCCTTCGCCGACCTGCTGCCGGACTACATCCGGCGGCGGCCGAAGAACCCGATGTCGTACTCCTCCGGCCTGCACGAGCGGGCCCGGCTGTACAAGCCGCTGTTCGCCCGGCTGCACCGCGCCTTCGGCTACCACCTGTCCGAGCCGGTCCGTCGTGACTTCGACAGCGTCCTGATGAGCTGCGACAACGACCTGGAGGCGGCGATCGCCGCCGGCCGGGAGCGGCGCGACTACACCGTGCTGGAGCACGCCCGCGACCTGGTCGGCGCGGCCCGGTGGAACACCGCCCCGATGGTGCGTCGCCTGGTCACCCCGCGCCGCAACCGGGTCTCACCGCCTCGCAACCGAGACGACGGAGCGCCGCTGCCTGGTTGACCCGGTGGCCCGGGTTGACTCTGACACCGTGTCAGCGTCGACAGTGGAGGGGCCATGTTCACCATCGGAGATTTCGCCAACCTGGGCCGGGTGTCGGTACGGATGCTGCGGCACTACGACAGCATCGGGCTGCTCCGCCCGGCCACCGTCGACCCGCGCAGCGGCTACCGCTACTACACCGCTGCCCAACTGGGCCGACTGAATCGGGTGATCGCCCTCAAGGAGCTGGGGCTGACGCTCGGCCAGGTGCGGGCGATCCTTGACGAAGCGGTCGACAGCACCGAGTTGCGCGGCATGCTTCGACTGCGTCGAGCACAGTTGGAGGCGCAGATGGCGGCAGACGTCGCCCGCCTGGCCGGCGTCGAGGCGAGACTCCGCATGATCGAGACGGAGGGTCGCATGAGCAGCCAGGATGTCGTCATCAAGGAGATCTCCCCGATCCGGGTCGCGGCGCTGTCCGCGGTAGCGGGCAGCTACGACGGGGCGGACATCGCGCCCGCGCTGACCCCGCTCTACCCGGAGCTGTTCCGTCGGTTGGAGGCCGCCGGCATTCGCCCCGCCGGGCCGGCGCTGGCCTGGTACGACCCGGCCGATGACGGTGAGGCCGTCATCGTGCACGCCGGAGTGGGGATCGACGTCGACGCGGCGGACCCGGAGGTGACCGTGGTGGAACTGCCGGCGATCACCGCGGCGACCACGGTCCACCACGGTTCGATGCTCACGGCCGACCAGAGCATCCAGGTGCTGGCCCGGTGGATCGAGGAGAACGGCTGGCGGGCGGACGGCTTCGCCCGCGAGTTGTACCTGGACTACTGCCCGGATGAGCCCGAGAAGGGCGTCACCGAGCTGCAGCTGCCGGTGCGCCGGGCCTGACCCCCATGGCCGCCCGGCACGGGGCGGGCGGCCCTGGAGCCCGACGGCCGTGGCCCCCGGTCACGGCCGTCGGGCGGCTCGGTGTCGGTTCCGGCGCGCTTGGGCCGGCTCAGCCGGTGAGCAGTAGGGCGCCGACTGCCGCCAGGGTGCCGAGGACCGCCAGCACGGTGCTGGTCAGCAGGAACCGTGCCAGCGGCACCCGCACCCGGGCGGCCCGGCACCGCTCCAGCCACAGCAGGGTGGCCAGGGAGGCCCAGGGCAGGGCCAGCGGGCCGATGTTGGTGCCGACCAGCAGGGCCAGCAGACGTTGCCGGTCCCCGGTGGGCAGCACCGCCTCCCCGGCCAGGTACGCGGGCAGGTTGTTCACCAGGTTGGCCAGCAGGGCCCCGGTGCCCCCGGCTCGCAGCACCCCCGAGGTGCCTCCTTCGTCACCGGCCAGCCAGGCGACCAGGTCGTTGAGCCCGTGCAGGCCGATGGTCTGGATCACCAGGAACAGCCCGGTGACGAAGACCAGCAGCCGCCAGGGCAGCAGGGCCGGGCGCAGGGTGCCGGGGGAGCGCAGCGCGAAGCCGAGCAGCAGCAGGCCGGTGGCGACCGCCGAGGCGAGCCCGACCGGGGCCCCGAGCAGGATCGCGGCGACGAAGAGCAGACAGGCGACCAGGGCCGTGCGGTACAGCACCGGGTCGGCGGGTCGGTGCAGCTGCGGTGGCGGGAACCGTCCGCCGGGCGGGGAGTCCCGACGCCACCAGAAGTACCAGAGCAGCACCGCGGTGACCGTGATGGCCGCCAGTTGGGGCAGCCACATCAGGCCCAGGTACCCCAGCGGGTCCAACCCGATCCGCTCGCTGGCCAGCAGATTCGTCAGGTTGGACACCGGCAGCAGCAGGCTGGCCGTGTTCGCCAACCAGACCGTGGTCACCGCCAGGGGGGCCACCTGGGTACGCAGAGTCACCGCCAGGGTGAGCATCACCGGGGTGAGCAGTACCGCGGTGGTGTCCAGGTTGAGCACGATGGTGGTCAGCGCGGCGAATCCGACACAGAGCGCGAACAGTGCCGTCCAGCGGCCCCGGGCGGCCTGCGCCAGCCGGGTGGCGAGCACGTCGAAGACCCCGGCGGCGGCGGTCAGTTCGGCGAGCACCACCACCGTGCCCAGGAAGATCAGCAGGGGCAGGATCCGGGTCAGGGTGGCGGCGGCGTCGGCCCGGGGCAGCAGCCCGGTCGCGACACAGGCGGCGCCGGCCAGGGCCAGCCCGACGGCGATCACGTCCAGCGGGTGTGGTCGGCGGGCGGGGGATGTCGGGGGGTCCCCGATGGCGGTCACGGCCGGCCATCCTCGCACGCCCCCGAGGCCTGGCCGGCACCGGAGCCGGCCGAGGTGACGGGGGCGGCACCGGGGGATGGAACACCTGGCCGGTCGGCGTCACCTGCCGACGCCGACCGGCGATCCGTCCGGGGTCAGCCGACCGGCGGGTAGGGGTCGTCCCGGTAGGTGAACTCGGTTTCGATCCGGCCGTCCGCGGTGTGCACCACGAGCTGACTCGGCTCGTTGCCGTGGGCCACCTCGCGCCCGGCGGAGACCGCGCGCTCCTTGGTGTCGTACCTGCCGACCACGGAGCCGCCCTGCTCGACCTTCCAGCCGCCACCGTCCGGCACGACGTGATATTCGGTGCGGGTCATCTCGGCATCCCTTCCTGGTACCAGAGGTGCCGACGAGGTACCCGGGACGCCAGGGGCAAAACACGACCCTCGGTCAGGGGGATGCGCTGGGGCGGACCCGGATCCGCCCCAGCGACCTCCTACCAGCTCAGATAGCTGGGCTGGGTCTGCACGTTCAGCTCACGGAAGTGGACCAGCTTGGCCGTCCAGGTCCGCCAGTCCTCCAGGGCCAGCACGTCCAGCCCCTTCTGGATGTCGGAGGAGTAGATGTGCCCGTTGTAGTAGTAGGCCGACCAGGAGCCGCCGACGATCATCTGGGTGTCCGACAGGGGTCCCCGCTCCCAGAAGCCGATCTCGGTGGGCCGGCGGGAGTCCGTGAAGTCCCACACCGAGATGCCACCCTGATACCAGGCCTGGACCATGATGTCCTTACCGAGCACCGGGATCAGGGAGCCGTTGTGCGCCACGCAGTTCTCGGTGTCCCCGTTGGTCCGCGGGATCTTGTAGTAGCTGCGGAACTCCAGCTTGCGCTTGTCGCCCCGGCCGGTGAGGTCGTAGATGGCGTTGGCGCCCCGCTCCGGGCCGACGGTCTCGTTGCAGGTGGCGCCGCCGCCACCGCCCAGTTCGTCGGTGAAGACCACCTTGGTGCCTCGGTTGTTGAAGGTGGCCGAGTGCCAGAAGGCGAAGTTGGTGGTGTCCCGGACCCGGTGCAGCACCCGGGGGGCCTCCCGCTTGCTGATGTCCAGCAGCACCCCGTCGCCCATGCAGGCCCCGGCGGCCAGGTCCTTGCTCGGGTAGGCGGTGATGTCGTGGCAGCCGGTGGTCGCGGAGGCACCGGTACGGCCCTCGTAGCCGCCGTCCGGGAAGAGGTTCGGGGTGGCGACCACGGCGGCGTCGGTCGGCTTCTTCAGCGGCACCTTGACGATGCTGATCGAGTCGTGCGGGGGCTTGCAGTCCGGGAAGGCGTCCTGCGGGCTGTACGAGGAGACGTACAGGTAGACCGCCTTGTTGTTCTTCGCCGGCACCAGGGTGTGGGTGTGCGAGCCGCAGGCGGTCTCCACGGACTTCAGGTAGCGCGGCTGCTTCTTGTCCCGCACGTCGAAGATCTTGATGCCCTCCCACGACTCCTTGATCGAGGCGGGCTGGGAGACGCTGCCGCAGGAGTCGTCGCTGCGGGAGGCGTCGGTCGACAGGAACAGCAGGTCACCGTAGATGGAGATGTCGTTCTGGGCACCCGGGCAGAGCACCTGGGAGACGATCTTCGGCTGGCTGGGGCGGGACACGTCGTAGATGACGAACCCGTCGTAGTTGCCGACGAAGGCGTACTTGCCCTGGAAGGCGATGTCGGTGCCGAGGGCGTTCGTGGTGTTGAACGGCGACTGCTTCGGCAGGTTGGCGATGAGCCGCAGGTTCGGGCTGCTGGAGATCTCGTCGACGCCCAGGGGCGCCTCGACGGCCGAGGTGGAGTCGGTGGCCACCTGCGTGACCGGCTGGGCGCTGCCCGGCGTGGCGGTGGCGAGGCTGGCTAGCAGGAGCCCGGTGGCGACGGCGCTGGTCAGGCGTAACCACCGTCCCCGGGGCGGAGTCGATACGTCCATCGGCGACACCCTTCGAGACAGGAAGGAGGATGTTCGTACCGTACGCCCCAGTTACCAAGGTCGATGTGATCCAGGTCACATTTGGCCGTCGACTGCTAGCGCCCGACAGCCCGCTTTTCGCCTCGAAACCCCTGCGTGGTGGCCGGGCAGGTCGACGGCTTCGGGCCGGGCCGGGTGCTGGTGCACCGGGAACTGGCCGCCGAGCAGGGCTGGTCGCCCTGGCCGCCTCGGTGCTGCCGGCCCGCCGGGCCCTGCGTCGACCGGTCGTGGAGGCGCTCGCGGACCTGTGATGGTCCTTCGGGCCGGGATCGGCGGGGTCGCCCGCGTCGGTCCCGGCCCGCAGGGGTGGCCCCGTCGGTTCGGCGGGGCCGCCCCTAGATGCGTTCCACCTTCGGGCCGGAGCAGCGGTTACGGGCGTCGAAGATGTACCGGGCGTGCCGCTCCACGAGGGGATAGTCGAACACGTCGTGATCGGTGATCACGACCACGCAGTCGGCCTCCCGGATCTCCCGTTCGGTCAGTTCCACCGTCAGCACCCCCTCGGGCAGGTGGTGCGCCGCGGCGTACGGCTCGACCGCCCGGACCTCGGCGCCGAGTTCCCACAACCGCCGGGTCACGTCGACCGCCGGGGAGTCACGCATGTCGCCGGTGTTCGGCTTGTACGCCAGCCCGAGCAGCAGCAGCCGGGCCCCGCTGACCGCCTTACCGGACCGGTTCAGCCCGGCCATCACCCGCTGCGCGACATGCTCGGGCATCTCGTGGTTGATGTCGTTGGCCAGCTCGATGAACCGGAACTGCCGTCCGAGCCGGCGCTTGACCTGCCAGGACAGGTAACAGGGGTCGATCGGCAGGCAGTGGCCCCCGACCCCCGGCCCCGGCCGGAAGGGCATGAACCCGAAGGGTTTCGTCGCCGCCGCCTCGATCGCCTGCCACACGTCGATGCCCAACTGGTGCGAGAGCATCGTCAGCTCGTTGACCAGCGCGATGTTGACCTGGCGGAAGGTGTTCTCGATCAGCTTGGTCAACTCGGCCACCTGGGTGGAACCCACCGGGACGGTACGCTCCACCAGCCGCCGGTAGAACCCGTCGACCCGGTCCAGCGCGGCCGGGTCCATTCCGGAGACCACCTTGGGGGTGTTCTCCAGCCGCCAGGACCGGTTGCCCGGGTCGATCCGCTCCGGACTGTAGCCGAGGTGGAAGTCGCCTGGGCTGTGCAGCCCGCTGGCCGACTCCAGCAGGGGCCGCAGCAGTTCCTCCGTGGTGCCCGGGTAGGTCGTGGACTCCAGGATGACCGTGCAGCCCGGCCGCAGGTACGGGGCGATAGCCGTACCGGCCTTCTCGACGAAACTCAGATCGGGGGTGCCGTCGCGCAGCGGGGTGGGCACGGTGATCACGCAGAAGTCGAAGTCCTCCGCGTCGGCGTACTCGCTGCTGGGGTGGTACCGGCCGCTCGCCAGGGCCCGGCCCAGCCGGTCGGTGGGGATGTCCGCCACGAAGGACTCACCCGAGGCGAGCCGCTTGACCCGATCGGTGTCCACATCGAGACCCACGACCTCGAAGCCGGCCTCGACGGCGCGCATCGCGAGGGGCAGTCCGACGTACCCCTGGCCGACGACGACCAGCTTCTCCATGCGCATCCGGGCTCCCGAGCATCGGCCAGCAACTGCTGGTAGGGAGCCTAGGGCGAATTATGATGCCAGGTGTCCGTTTAGGGGAATTCTGGTGGTGTTGGGGCGGAGTCAGCTGGTGGTGTTGTCATCGACCGGCGGGTTGTCGCCGGGCGGCTCGGTGGTCGGCGGCGCGGACGAGGCCGGCGGAGGCGCCGAGCTGGGTTCGCTGGCGGGGGTGGACGGGCTGGGCGAGCTCGGCTCCGGCTCGGGGGCCGGCGGCTCGGGCGACTCGCTGGGCTGCTTGGTGGTCACCGAGGGGGAGGGCGAGGAGGTCGGCCTGCCGGTCGACCCGGCCGGACGGTACGGCGACACCTGCACCGGCTCGCTCTCGGTCTCGTCCACCGGGGCCTCCTGCTCTACGACCGAGCCGGCCGCGGGAGGACTGCTCGGCACCTGCACCGCCGGGGTGTCGGCCTCACGGGCCGCGCCGAGGGCCGCACCGAGGGCGACCAGGCCCACCACCACGGCGGTGAGGGCACCGACCAGGGTGCCCCGCCCTCGCCGGGCCCCCACCGGTGCGCTCTGCGCCACCGTGTCGGCCGTCCGGGTGTCCGGCCCGGGGCCGCGTACCGCCAGGGTGGCCGGCACCATCGCGGTCGGCAGGGAGCTGTCCGACACCGCGCTGCGGGCCGCCTCCGCCATCGCCGCCCCGCTGCTGAACCGGTCCGCGGGATCCTTGGCCAGGGCACGTTCGACCAGGGCCCGCACCGCCTCCGGGATGTCGTGCGGCAGCTCCGGGGGCGGGTCGTCGAGGTGTCGTACGGCCACCTGGAGGGGGTTGTCGCCGGTGAAGGGCGGGCTGCCGATCAGGCAGCAGTAGGCGACCGCCCCGAGGGCGTACAGGTCGGTGGCCCCGGAGACGGGGCGTCCGGCGGCCTGCTCGGGGGCCATGTAGAGGGCGGTGCCGGGCACCGCGTTCGTGCTCGTGATGCTGGTCACATTGACCGACCGGGCGACCCCGAAGTCGACGAGGACCACGGTGCCGTCCTCCTGCACCAGCAGGTTGCTGGGCTTGACGTCCCGGTGCACGATGCCCCGCTGGTGGGCGGCGTGCAGGGCCTGCGCGGCCTGCGCCACCACGGACATCGTCTCGGCGACGTCCAGACGGCCCTCGGCCTCGATCCGCTTCGACAGGGGTTGGCCGGTGACGAACTCCATCACCAGGTAGTCGGCCCGACCGCCGTCGGCCAGCTCGTCCTCGCCGCAGTCGAAGACCTGCACGATGCCGGGGTGGCGCAGGGCGGCCATCATCCGGGCCTCGGCCCGGAACCGGGCGATGAAGTCGGGGTCGGACACCAGGGACGGCAGCAGCACCTTGATCGCTACCTGGCGGCCGAGGATCAGATCGGTGCCGCGCCAGACGTCGCCCATGCCGCCGGTGGCGACACGTTCGTCCAGGCGGTACCGACCGCTGAGTACGACCTCCGAAGACAACACGGCACCACCGTACCCACCGTGGGCGTCATCGGCGCGTCTGCCGTCCGTGCGGATGAGGTCTCCCGGGGGTGGGGGCGAGGCGCCGGCCGGTGCGATGACGACCAAAGGTGACGAGGCGGCTGCGTCCCGCATCGAGGTCGGGTCGGATAGCCGGTCGGCGATCAGCCCGGAGGGCCGTCGGCGTCGATCAGGCGCGGCTCGTTACGGCGAAACGCCGGTCAGGAGGGCGGATATTTGTCACCTGTTGTGGCGGGAACCGATGCCCTGTACCCCGACTCAGGTGGGTCGAGTTCCCGCGGTTGGGCGACACCGGTGGTTGTGGTCGACGGTGCTGTCGGGAACAATCCGCATCCGGGCCACAGCGGCCAGGATACGAGCAGGTTGACGGGGGCGGGGTGCGGGGAACAGGTCCAGCCCGGGACGTTCGTCCCGCACCCGGGGCTACGCACGCCGACAGGACGGAAGCGGCAAGGCCATGTCCGGTGAACTGAGTCGGGCCGTCGAATCGGCTCAGGCCGGCGACGAGGAGTCCTTCCGTTTCCTCTATCGCAGCCTCCAGCCCGGGCTGCTGCGCTATCTGACCGCCCTGGTCGGTGCCGACGCCGCCGAGGACGTAGCCTCGGAGACCTGGTTGCAGGTGGCCCGCGACCTGCCCAACTTCAGCGGTGGGGAGTTCCGTGCCTGGGTCGTCACCATCGCCCGCAACCGGGCCATGGACCACCTGCGGCGGCAACGCCGTCGCCCCGCCCTGCCGGTGCCGGTGCAGGAACTCAGCGAGTTGGCCGGGGACGCCGACACGGCCGAGCGCGCCGGGGAGAGCCTCGGCACGGAAGCCGCCCTCGCGATGATCGCCAGCCTGCCGCCCCGGGAGGCCGAGGCGGTTCTGCTGCGTGCCGTGATCGGACTCGACGCCGAGACCGCCGGGCGGGTGCTCGGCCGCCGAGCCGGGGCGGTGCGTACCGCCGCCCACCGGGGTCTGCGTCGGCTGGCGCTGATGCTGGGGCAGCGGGCCGAGGGCAGCGGCGCGACCGCCACGCCGCCGCTGCCGCGTACCGGCTCGCAGGCGCCGCACGTCGAGTCGGTGGACGGTTGACGTGAGGGGAATCCGGATGTTCCTGCGGCGGCTGGAGGGCTCCGCTGCGCCGACCGACTACGAACACCTGCTCGAGGCCGTTCGTGAACCCCGGCCGGCGGCCCCCTCGGACCCGCTGACCACCCTGCTGCACGCCGCGACCGCCCCGCCCAGGCCCTGGGAGCTCACCGGCGAGGAGGCGGCCCTGGCCGCCTTCCGGGCCGCTCGACACGATCAGACGGCGGCGGCGAAGCCCCGCACCCGGCGTCGGCGGTTCACCGCCGGAGCGGTGGTCTGGATCGCCGGGGTGGTCGCCACCGCCACCGCCGGTGCCGCCCTGGCGGCGGTACGACTGGACCGCCCGGCCGACCGGCCGCCACCCGCCCCGTACACCGCCGCGGTCGCGCCGTCACCGAGCACCGCCCAGGCCCGGCCCGACCGGGGTGGCACCGACCCCACCCCGAGGGCCCCCGAGAGCAGCACTCCCACCCCGGACGCCACCCCCGGGGCCAGCGTCGCCCCGAGCGAGGCCGGACCCACCCCGACGGCCGGCCTGCCGGCACCCGCCGATTCGCTCGCGCCGACCGCGGAGCCCACCGCGCCGGCCGGCCCCGGAAACTCCGACAACCTCGCCGGCCGACCCGGCCGCTGCAAGGCCTATCTGTCGAAGTCCGAACGGCAGCGGGAGAAGGCGCTGCGCACCCCGGCCTTCAGCGAACTGGTGATCGTGGCCGGTGGCGCCGACAACGTCTTGGCGTACTGTCAGGCGCTGTTGGCCGAGACCGACCCGCAGTGGCTGGCCCGGCGTGGCCTCGACGTCGGGTCCACCACCTTCCCCTGACCCGCACCTCCCCTCGGTGGAGCCCGACCACGGTGGCCGGCAGCCCGTCGGTGCGAGGGCGCACCCTTCTCCTCGTGTGCTGAACCCCGGTCAACAGGGCCGCCGATGTCAGTGGTACCGGCTAACGTGAGGGGGCAGAGCCGGCCGCGGAGGGAGCCGTCGCATGGTGATGTCACCTGAGCTGGACCGGGTTCCGCAGTTGCGTGACCGTGCCGCCGCCGCCCGGCACCTGGCCCGGATCTGCTTCAAGACAGGGCCACCGACCTGCACGGGTGTCGAGCTGGAATGGACCGTTCACGACGCGGTCGACCCGACCCGCCCCGTCGAGGCCCGGCGGTTACGCGCCGCCCTGGGCCCCTACAGTCCCACCACCTTGGATCCGACCAGCCCGGCGCTGCGACTGCTGCACGGCGGCGCGGTGACCGTCGAACCCGGTGGCCAGGTGGAGATCTCGACCCCACCCCGCGCCTCCGTGGCCGCCCTGATCCAGGCCACCCAGTCCGACATCGACCAACTGGCCCGCCTGCTGGACACCGCGGGGCTGCGGCTGGGGCACACCGGACTCGATCCGTACCGTCCACCCACACCGGTGATCGACACACCTCGCTACCGGGCCATGCGCCGGGTCTTCGACCGGCGGGGCCCGGCCGGGCGGACGATGATGTACAGCACGGCAGGTCTCCAGGTCTGCCTGGACGCGGGTGAGCCGGGGCAGCTGCGGGCCCGCTGGGCTCTGGTGCACGCGGTCGGGCCACCCCTGCTCGCCGCCTTCGCCACCGCCGACCGGCACGCCGGAGCGGCCACCGGCTGGGCCTCGGCCCGCATGGCGGCCTGGTTGGGCATCGACCCGGCCCGGACCACCGCGGTCTGGGAACCCGACCGGCCCGACCGGGATCCGGTGGCCGCCTGGACCGCCTACGTGCTGGCCGCCCCGCTGCTCTGCGTCCGCGACGGCGACGGCGACTGGACCGCACCACCGGGGGTCACCTTCGCCGACTGGCTCGACGGAGCGCTGTCCCGACCCCCCACCGTCGACGACCTCGACTACCACGTCAGCACCCTCTTCCCACCGGTACGCCCGCGTGGCTACCTGGAACTGCGCTATCTGGACGCCCAACCGGGCCGGGACTGGGCGCTGCCCCTGGCGGTGCTCGCCGCCCTGCTGGCCGACCCCGAGACGACCGACTCGGCCTTCGCGGTGGCCGCCCCGGTGGCCGACCGGTGGCAGGTCGCGGCCCGACACGGGCTGCGGGACCCGGCGCTGGCCTCGGCCGCCACCGAACTGCTCGACCTGGCCCGGGCGGGGCTGCCTCGGCTGGACCTGCCGACCCCACTGCACGACGACATCGACCGAGGGCTGCGCCGACGGCGGGCTGCGGCACGAAGGAGGCAAGGGTGATCCACACCGCTACCGAAGGGGCGGACACCGAGGAACTGCGGAGCCGCATCGCCGCGGAACTGGAACGCACCCGGGCCCGGACCGCCCTGCTGACCGAGGTGGTCGACGACGCGGACCTGATGCGCCAGCACTCGCCGCTGATGTCCCCCCTGGTGTGGGACCTGGCCCACGTGGGCAACCAGGAGGAACTCTGGCTGGTGCGCGACGTCGGCGGCCGGGAGCCGGTGCGGTGCGACATCGACGACCTGTACGACGCCTTCAAGCAGCCCCGCCGGGACCGCCCCGCCCTGCCGCTGCTGCCGCCGACCGAGGCGCGGGCCTATCTGGCCACCGTCCGGGACAAGGTCTTCGACCTGCTCGACCGGGTGGCCTTCGACAACCGTCCGCTGGTCGCCGACGGCTTCGCCTTCGGCATGATCGTGCAGCACGAACAGCAGCACGACGAGACCATGCTCGCCACCCACCAACTGCGCTCCGGACCGGCGGTGCTCCAGGCACCCCCACCACCCGAGCCGACCGTACGACCGGCCGGGGAGGTGCTGGTGCCGGCCGGCCCGTTCGTGATGGGCACGGACACCGACCCCTGGGCCCTGGACAACGAGCGGCCCGCCCACCGGGTGGAGCTGCCGGCGTACTTCATCGACGCCGCCCCGGTGACCAACGGGGCGTACGCCGAGTTCATCGCCGACGGGGGGTACGACGACCCCCGCTGGTGGACCGAGCAGGGCTGGCGGCACCGCCAGGAGGCCGAGCTGAGCGCGCCGCTGCACTGGCGGCGGGACGGCTCCGGGTGGGCGTACCGGCGCTTCGGCCGCTGGTCCGCGGTCCGCGACGACGAGCCGGTGGTGCATGTCTGTTTCCACGAGGCCCAGGCGTACGCCACCTGGGCGGGCAAGCGGCTGCCCACCGAGGCGGAGTGGGAGAAGGCGGCCCGGTGGGACCCGGCCACCGGCCGGTCCCGGCGCTACCCCTGGGGCGACGAGGAGCCGACCTCCGCGCACGCCAACCTGGGGCAGCGGCACCTGTGGCCGGCGCCGGTCGGTGCCTATCCGGCGGGGGCCTCACCCCTGGGGGTGCACCAGCTCATCGGCGACGTGTGGGAGTGGACCTCCACCAGCTTCCGGGGGCATCCGGGTTTCGTGGCCTTCCCGTACCGCGAGTACTCCGAGGTCTTCTTCGGCGAGGACCACCAGGTGCTGCGGGGCGGCTCCTTCGGCACCGACCGGGCCGCCTGCCGGGGCACCTTCCGCAACTGGGACTACCCCATCCGTCGGCAGATCTTCAGTGGCTTCCGCTGCGCCCGGGACGCGGGCCTCGAACAGGACCACCGGTGACGGTCGGCTGATGTGCCGCCACCTGGTCTACCTGGGCCCGCCGGTGACCCTGCGCGAGGTGCTCCTGGATCCGCCGTACTCGCTGCTGCGTCAGTCCTGGGCCCCGCGTGACATGCGCGGCGGCGGGACGATCAACGCCGACGGGTTCGGGGTCGGCTGGTATCCCGGCGCGGGGCCGCCGGTGCGGTACCGGCGGGCCCAGCCGATCTGGAGTGACCCGACCATCGCCGACCTGGCGGGGGTCACCTCGACCACGGCGATGCTGGCCGCGGTGCGTTCCGCCACGGTCGGCATGGCGGTCGTCGACGGCGCCGCCGCCCCCTTCGCGGAGGGTCGGTGGCTGTTCAGCCACAACGGGGTGGTGCGCGGCTGGCCGGACTCGATGGTGCCCCTCGCCGCCGAACTGCCCGTACGTGACCTGCTGACCCTGGACGCGGCGACCGACTCGGCGCTGCTGTGGGCGCTGGTGCGTCACCGGCTGCGCGCCGGTGTAGCACCGGCGTCAGCGGTCGCCGAGACGGTCACCGCGGTGGCCGCCGCCGCCCCCGGGTCCCGGCTGAACCTGCTGCTCACCGACGGACACACCGCGGTCGCCACCACCACCGGGCACGCCCTGTCCCTGCGGGCCGGGCCCGACTCGGTGCTGCTGGCCTCCGAACCTCACGACGAGGACCCGGGCTGGCGGGAGGTGCCGGACGGTCACCTCGTGCAGGCCACCGCGACCAGCGTGCGGCAGTGGCCGCTGGCCGCCCCCTGAGCCGACCGCCGGCTTCGATCAGCACTAGCGAGAGGAAGCAGATGAGCGCGGAACCGCTGGAGATCCACCTGGACGAGCAGGACATCGCGGACAGTCTGCGTCGGGACGTACGGGTGGGCCTGAGCGCCGAGGCCAAGTGGCTGCCCCCGAAGTGGTTCTACGACGCCCGGGGCAGCGAGCTGTTCGACGAGATCACCCGGCTGCCGGAGTACTACCCCACCCGGGCGGAGCGGGCCGTCCTGGCCGCGCAGGCGGCCGAGATCGCCGAGGTGACCGGGGTGAAGACCCTCATCGAGCTGGGTTCCGGGTCCTCGGAGAAGACCCGGCTGCTGCTGGACGCCTTCGCCCGCCGGGGCGGTCTGGGCACCTTCGTCCCGCTGGACGTGTCCGTGAGCGCCCTGCGCGGATCCATCGCGGCCCTGGCCGCGGAGCACCCCGGTCTGCGGGTACGCGGCATCGTCGGTGACTTCACCCGGGACCTGCACCGGCTGCCCACCGGCGGACGGCGACTGGTGATCTTCCTGGGTGGCACCATCGGCAACCTGATGCCGGCCGAGCGGGCCGAGTTCCTGGCCCGGATGCGGGCCGCCCTGGAGGTGGGGGACTGGTTCCTGGTCGGCACCGACCTGGTCAAGGACCCCTCGGTGATCGTGCCCGCGTACGACGACGCGGCCGGGGTGACCGCGGAGTTCAACCGCAACGTGCTGCGGGTGCTCAACCGGGAACTCGGCGCGGACTTCGACCCGGAGGCCTTCGACCATGTCGCCGTCTGGGATCCGGCACAGGAGTGGATCGAGATGCGGCTGCGGGCGCGACGACCGATGCGGGTCCGGGTGCTGGACATGGCTGTCGATTTCGCCGCGGGTGAGCAGTTGCGCACCGAGGTGTCGGCGAAGTTCCGCCCCGAGGGGATCGCCGCCGAACTGGCCGCGGCCGGGTTGCCGGCGCAACGGTTCTGGACTGACCCGGACGGCCTGTTCGGGGTGACCCTGGCCCGAGCCGACTGACGGCCCCCTCCCCATCCGGTCGAGCCGGCCGTTCGGTGGTCGGCTAGGCTGGGCGCAGCGAAGGGGAGTAGCCCTCAACGTCGTGGTCGACATACTGGTGCCTCGCGCACCCGGCCACGAGGCCTCGTACTCCGAGGCGGGCGAGACCTTCGACCCAGGCTGTAGGCAGCCGGGTCGAGGGCACCCCCGTACCTCCTCCCGGCTTGATCCGGAAGGACGTCATGGAAGGGTTCCTCGTCGCGCTGGCCGTCAGCTTCGGCGTGATCTTCGTTGCGGAGCTGGGAGACAAATCCCAGCTCATGGCCCTGGCCTTCGCCACCAGATATCGCACCATGCCGATCCTGATCGGCATCACCGTGGCCACCGCCCTGGTGCACCTGGCCTCGGTGGCCATCGGGTACGGCCTGGGCTCCGCCCTGCCCACCGGCTGGATCTCGCTGCTGGCCGGGGTGGCCTTCATCGGTTTCGGACTGTGGACCCTGCGCGGTGACACCCTCACCGAGGATGAGAAGCGCAAGGCGGCCCGGGGCGGCAAGTCGGCCGTGCTCACCGTCGGTGTCGCCTTCTTCCTGGCCGAACTCGGCGACAAGACGATGCTCGCCACGATCACCCTGGCCACCCAGTACGGCTGGTTCGGCACCTGGATCGGTTCGACCATCGGCATGGTGGCCGCCGACGCGCTGGCCATCATCGTCGGCCGGCTGCTGGGCCGAAAACTGCCGGAGCGGACCATCAAGTACGGTGCCGCCGCACTGTTCGCGCTCAGCGGCATCTGGTTGATCGTGGACGCGGTCGCCGAACTGCTCTGAGCCGGCCGACTACCCGGAGGGTGGCCGGGTAAGGCGCCGGGGTGAACGTCGAGGAGGCCGTCGGCCGCGGTCACCAGCTGGTGGTGACCGCGGTCGAGCTGGTCGGTGTCGTGGTGATCGTCGCCGGGGTGGCCTGGGCGGTGCTGCGGTTCGTCGTCGACGGGCTGCGGTACCGCGACACCGCGGTGTTCACCCGGATCCGGCTGACCCTGGGCCGCTTCCTCGTGTTGGGCCTGGAGTTTCAACTGGCCGCGGACATCCTGCGGACCGCGCTGTCACCGACCTTCGCCCAGATCGGTCAGCTGGCCGCCGTCGCGGCCATCCGGACCGGCCTGAACTATGTCCTGCGCAAGGAGATCGAGCAGGAACAACGGCAGGTGGAGACGCCCCGGGAAGGGACGCGATGATCGAGACCCTGGCCGCGGTGGTCGGCGCCCTCGGGGTGTTCAGCGCCGGTATGGCGTTGCTGGCCACCCGGTCGGTGCCGACGGCTCTCGGGGTGCTGCTGGACCTGCTGGTCGCCGCCGGGTTGCTGCGGCTGGCCGCGGTGGCTTCCTGGTCGGCCCTGGTGGGGGTGGTCGTGATCGTGGCGGTACGGCAGATGCTGCGGGCCGGCCTGCTGGCCACCGAGCGCTGGCGGGCGTCGGCGAGCAGCAGCCCGGCCGGGCCGGCATCGAGCCGCTGAGACCTCAGCCGCCGGGCCGCTGGTAGACGTCCGGCACCCCGTCGCGGTCCAGGTCGACCTGTTCCTTCAACGCGATCAGCCGGTAGGCCCGATTGCGGCGGACCAGCACGAGGGTGGCCAGCAGCGCCGAGAGCAGCGAGCCGGTCAGCACGGCGGCCTTGACGTTGGCACCGGCCAGGCTGTCGGGGCCGAAGGCCAGTTCGCCGATCAGCAGGGAGACGGTGAACCCGATACCGGCCAGCAGCGACACCCCTACCAGGTCGGTCCAGGTGATGTCCTCGTCCAGCCGGGCGCGGGTGAACCGGGCCAGCAGGAAGGTGGAGCCGAAGATGCCGACGAACTTGCCGACCACCAGACCCAGCACGACACCGATGACGACCGGGTCGCTGACCACCGCACCCAGGTCGGCGCCGCGCAGCGAGACCCCGGCGGCGAAGAACGCGAAGACCGGTACGGCGAAGCCGGCCGAGATCGGCCGCCACTTGTGCTCCAGGTGCTCCGCCAGACCCGGCGCGGGGCGGCCGTCGCGACCCTTGCCGGCGAGCACCGGCACGGTGAAGCCGAGCAGCACCCCGGCCACGGTGGCGTGCACCCCGGAGGAGTGCACCAGGGTCCAGGCGACCAGCGCCAGCGGGATGAGCGCCCACCACCAGGTACGACGGCGCTGCACCAGCAGGCCGAACAGCGCGATCGGCACGACGGCTACCAGCAGCGGGAGCAGGGTGAAGTCGTCCGTGTAGAAGATCGCGATGATGGTGATCGCGAGCAGGTCGTCGACCACGGCCAGGGTGAGCAGGAAGGCGCGCAGCCCCTGCGGCAGGTACGCCCCGATGACCGCCAGGACGGCCAGGGCGAAGGCGATGTCCGTGGCGGTGGGGATGGCCCAGCCGCGTAGCCCCTCCCCGCCGGCGGACAGGTTGACGGCTACATAGATCAGCGCGGGTACTGCCATGCCGCCGACCGCCGCGACGACCGGCAGCACGGCCCGGCGGGGATCGCGCAGTTCCCCGGCGACGAACTCACGCTTGAGTTCCAGGCCGACCACGAAGAAGAAGATGGCCAGCAGTCCGTCGGCGGCCCAGGTGGCGAGATCCAGGTCCAGGTGCAGGGCCGAGCCGCCGGCCCAGGGCACCCATCGTCCCAGCTCGGTGTAGCCGTCCCCCCAGGGGGAGTTGGCCCAGATCAGGGCGATCACCGCACCGACCAGGAGGAGGGCGCCGCCGACGGTCTCCGTGCGCAGGACGTCGGCGAGGAAGCGGGCCTCCGGCCAGGAGGTGCGGGTGAAGAGGCGGCCTACCCCCCGGCGAGGTGGGGGCGGGTTGTGGTCGGTCATCGGCGGGTTCCACCTGTCGGTCGGATAGGAGCAGCGACATCGCCGACCAGACTTCCCGGCACACCGGCCATGACCTTATCCCCTGGCGGCGGTGGGCGCGAGGGCGGTGATCGGGCGGCGCCCGACCGGCATGGACTCCGCGACCTCCCGGTACGCCGAACCGCATCTTTCCGGCCGGAGGGCGATTCCGGCGGACGCCCGGTCCGGTTGGGCATTGCGGAGGCGCACCGCCCTCAGGAAACGCCTAACTCCGGACACAAGTCACATAAGCCGCTTTAATGGTTTCACGAGATTCAGTCGACCTTGGGGGTTTTCGTGAAGTTCTTTGGCGTTACCGGGTTGATCCGGAGGCGTGCCTGATGGACCTGTTGCGCCAGCTGCGTCTCGTGCGGCAGCACTGGTGGATCGTCCTGGTCACCGTCATGGTGGCCCTCGGCGTGACCGCCCTGATCACGGTCCGGGCGCAGCCTCGCTACGTCGCCTCGGTCACCTTCTTCGTCACCACCCCCAGCCAAGGGGTGACGGACGCCTACCAGGGTGGGCTCTTTCTCCAGCAACGGGTCAAGTCCTACGCCGAACTGCTGACCAGCGACCGGCTGGCCCAGAACGCCGCCGCCGATCGTGGGGTCGGGTTGACCGCGGAGGAGATTCAGCGTCGGGTCAGCACCTCCACCGAGAACGGCACCGTCCTGCTGCGGGCCTCGGTGACCGACACCGACCAGGCCCGCGCGCTGCGGGTCAGCGAGGCCCTGTCGGCGAACTTCGTGGAACTCGTGAAGAAGGTGGAGGCCAGACCGGACGGCAGCGCCGGGCCGATCAAGATCGAGGTGGTCAGTGGTCCGCGGGTGACCGCCAGCCCGGTCTCCCCCCAGCCGGTGCGCAACACCGTGATCGGGGCCCTGCTGGGCCTGCTGGCCGGGATCGGTCTGGCGGTGTTGCGCGGGATGGCCGATGTCCGGTTGCGTGACGCCGCCGCGCTGCGGCGGGTCACCGGCAGTCCGCTGCTCGGTGAGATCCCGCTGGACGGCAGCGCCCGGACGGCACCCCTGATCGTCGGGGAGGCCGCCACCTCGGCCCGCGCCGAGGCGATCCGCAAGCTGCGGACCAACCTGCGCTTCGTCGACGTGCACGAGCCGGCCCGGGTCATCGCCGTCACCAGTGCCCTCCAGGGAGAGGGCAAGACCACCCTGTCCTGCAACCTGGCGATCGCCCTGGCCGAGGCGGGCTGGCGGGTGCTGCTGGTCGACGCCGACCTGCGCCGCCCCAAGGTGGGCCACTACCTCGGTGTCGACTCCGGGGTGGGGCTGACCGACGTCCTCGTCGGCGACGTGCACGTCGGCGACGTGGTGCAGCGGTGGGGCGACAAGTCCCTGCTGGTGCTGCCCAGCGGATCGGCCCCGCCCAACCCGAGTGAGCTGCTCGGTTCCAAGGCCATGTCGGATCTGCTGCTGGCCCTACGGGAGTCCGCCGACATCGTGATCATCGACACCGCCCCGCTGCTGGCGGTCACCGACGGTGTGGTCGTCGCCGTGCAGGCCGACGGTGCGCTGCTGGTCAGCCAGCAGGGGCGGACCTCGCGTACCCAGGTGGCCACGGCCGCCCGGGCCCTGCACTCGGTCTCCGTCCGGCTGCTCGGGTGTGTGCTCAACATGGCGCGGGTGCCCAAGGCCGACGCCTACCAGTACGAGGCCTATCGGGTGGTGACCGAGACCGCCGCGGCCTCGGCGGGGCGGGCCGCTACCTCGGCGGGGCGGGCCGCGGCCGGCCGGCACGCCGACCGCGGCAGCACCGGAGCACCGGTCGACCACACCCAGGAACTCACCCGGCTGTCCCGATGAGCACCGCCAGGGGTCGCAGGGACCGTTCGATCTCCTCCGCACAGTGCCGGAAGTCCTCCGGGGTGCCCCCGACGGGGTCCGGCAGGTCGTCGGCGTCACCGAGGGCGGGCTGCAACCGGGCCCGAGCCAGGGTGGCGGCGGTGACCGCGGCGGCCAGCGGGTCCTCCTGCTCGGTCAGGGGCGGCTCGACGGCCGCGGCCAGCCGGCCGAACTGGCGCAGGGTGAAGGTCCGGTGCAGGGCCGCCGGGGCCAGCGCGGTGCAGACCGAGCGCTGGCGTCGGGTGGCGGTCAGCACCAGCACCGCCTCGGTGAGGTGCTCCGCCGCCAGCCGTCGGGTGCGGAAGGTCTCCGGATCGGCACCGGCCGCGGCGACGAGATCCGCCGCGTACGGGTGCATGGGCCGGCCGGCCACCGCGTCCGTGCCGGCGCTGGTCACGCTCACCGGACGCCCGGCGAGCATCCGACGCGCGGTGAACTCGGCCATCGGTGACCGGCACAGGTTGGCGTGGCAGACGAACAGAACTCCGTTGAGCATCGGGAACCCTCTCGACGAGGCGGCCGCCCACGGTGGCGCCGCGATCGGGGACGGTGCCCACCGGCGCCCGTCCCGCAAGGGGTTGGCGGCATCGTACGCGCACCCGGCGCCGGGTCAGGGTCACGCCGCGCCGGACCGGCCGAGGGTGGGGGTGTCCCGATGCGGGTCGGCATCCTGACGTATCACTTTCCGCCGGAGCCGGCCTTCATCCCCGGCAGCCTGGCCGAGGAGTTGGCCGCCCGGGGCCACGAGGTGCGGGTGCTGACCGGTTTTCCGGACTACCCCGGCGGACATGTCTACCCGGGCTGGCGGCAGCGCTGGCGGCACGAGACCCGCAGCCGAGGGTTGACGGTCCGCCGGGTGCCCCGATACAGCACCGGCGACGGGGCCGTGCGGCCCAGGATGGCCGCCTGGCTCTCCTTCGCCGCCAGCGCGGCCTTCGTCGGGCGGAGCTATCTGGCCGGTGTGGACGTGCTGTATGTCCATCAGCCGCCTGCGGCGGCCTTCGCCTCGGCGGCCCTGCTGCGGCTGCTCGGTCAGGTGCCGGTCGTGCTGCACGTGCCGGACGTCTGGGCGGAGCAGAGCGTGGAGGACACCGACGACGACCGGTGGGCCGCCCGGGTGCGGGCGGCGATGGCCAGGACCTACCGGTCCGCCAGCACGATCGCGGTCAGCGCACCCTCCCTGCGGGAGGCGGTGGTAGCCACCGGAGTGGAGGCCGACCGGGTGCCGGTGGTGCTCAACTGGACCGACGAGCGGATCTTCCGGCCCGCCCCGGCCGGGTCGGCCGCCCGGGGACTGGTCCGCCGCGACGATCGCTGTGTGGTGATGCACGCCGGCACCATCGGGGCACGCCAGGGTCTGGAGACGGCGGTACGCGCGGCGGCGGCCCTGGAGAACACCATGGACCTGGTCCTGGTGGGCTCGGGCGCCCAGGAGCGGCGGGTGCGGGGGCTCGCCGCCGAGTTGCGCGCCGACAACGTCCGGTTCGTCGAGCGACGGTCACCCCTGGACATGCCGGAGCTGTACGCCGCCGCCGACTACCAACTGGTCATGCTGCGGGATCTGCCCGCCCTGCGCGGCACCGTGCCGGGCAAGCTCCAGGCGGCCCTGTCCTGTGCGGCACCCGTGGTGGCCTCGACCGGCGGCGACACGGCCGCCCTGGTGGAACGAGCGCGGGCGGGGCTGTCCTGCCCGCCGGGGGACTGGGCCAGTCTGGCGGACCGGTTCTGGCTGGCCGCGCAGATACCCCCACCCGCGCGGGCCGAGATGGGCCGTCGGGGCCGCCAGGCGTACCTGCGGGAGATGTCGCTGTCGGCCGGGGTGGACCGGATCGAAGGGCTGCTGCGGGAGGCAGCGGCCAACCCACGCGAGAAGACGGACACCCCGGTACGGAAGTCCATATCCTCCGAATAGTTCTTCAAGCCCACAAAACAGCCCGTTGAAGGTCGGCGGCGGCCTGGTCGCCGCGGGTGCCGTGATGCTGCTCGGCACGATGCTCTGGCGGCGGCGCAACCGCTTCGGAGCGGGCCGGGCACGCTGATCCCGCCCCCGCGGGCCTGACCCGCACGCACCGCAGCCGGTGCGCGTCGGAACCCTCCGGCCGGCACCGGCATGCGCGCTGGCCGACATTCGAGGTACGGCGAACTGATCCGTCCCGCCTTCTGCTGCGTGTCTGCTGGTAGGGGACCATGGAAGGGACGTGGCATGGCTGATGCACCGCGGAGCGCTGACTGTCCGACAACCCCCCAGCCGGAGCCCGACCCGGCTCCCGAGGGATCCCCCACCGGCGGGCGGAGCTTCTCGGCCGGGGCGCGGTTGCTGGCCGCCGCCGCGGTGCTGGTACTGGGGTGCGGCGCGACCGCCGTGGTGGTGATCCTGTCCGACCCGCACCGCCTGGGTCGGGTCTTCACCGGCGAAGGCCCCCAGCCGCAGATCACCGCCGAGTCCAGCGGTGGGCTGGGGGGCGCGGCCCGGGCGGCTGCGGAGACCCCCCAGGAGGTACGGACCGCGCCGCTGGCCGGTCGGGAACGCGCCACCTTCGAGCTGATCGACGGGGTCACCCGGTTCGAGCTGCGGCTGGCGGACCTGGGGGAGCAGCTGTACCGGATCAGCAGCCCGGCCGACTCCGACGCCCGGCCCCGACCCGAGGTGGCCGCCGACCGGCTGCGGCTGCGGCTGGAACAGGTCGGGGACGGGCCCGGTGAGGTGGAGGTGCTGCTCAACGCCCGGGTGTCCTGGGACCTGCGGATCACCGGGGGAACCACCCAACGGCGACTCGATCTGACCGCCGGCCGAGTGTCCGGTCTGGAGTTCGCCGGTGGGGCCACCCGCACCGAGTTGCGGCTGCCGCGTACCCGGGGCGGGATGGTGGTCCGGGTGACCGGCGGGGTAAACGTCCTGGACGTCACCGTGGCCGGTGGGGCACCCGTGCGGGTGCGGGCCGCCGCCGGGGCCGGCGACGTGCGGGTGTACGACGAGCAGCACGGCGGAGTCCCCGCCGGCACGGTGCTCGGCTCCCCGGCCTGGGACCGCTCCGTCGATCGGATCTTCCTCGACCTGGTGGCCGGAGCGAACCTGGTAGCCGTACGTCGGGGATGACCTCCGGCGACGGCCACCGCCGGGCTGACGGCGCGTAGAGTCGGATCGTGGAGCGTACCGAGTCGATGCCGGCGCAGACCCGACCGCCCGGAGTGGCCACCACGGACCCCGGCAGTGTCCTGTTGCCCGGGCACGACGTGCCCCTGGGCCGCTACACCACCGTCCGGCGGTTGCTGCCCCAGCGCACCCGGCGGATGGTCGGGGCCTGGTGCTTCGTGGACCACTTCGGACCCGACGACGTGGCCCAGCGCCCCGGCATGGAGGTGCCGCCGCACCCGCACACCGGCCTGCAGACGGTGACCTGGCTGCTCGACGGGGAGATCCTGCACCGCGACAGCCTCGGCAACGTGCAGCCGATCCGTCCCGGCCAGCTCAACGTGATGACCTCGGGCCACGGCATCGCCCACTCCGAACGGTCACCGGCCGACCATCCGCCCCTGATGCACGGGGTGCAGCTGTGGGTGGCGCTACCGGATTCGGCTCGCGGCGGCCCGGCCGACTTCGCCCACCACGCGCAGCTGCCCCGCTGGGAAGAGGGGGCGCTGAGGGTGACCCTGCTGGTCGGGGAGTTGGGCGGGGAACGGTCCCCGGCCCGGGTGCACACCCCCCTGGTCGGCGCCCAGGTCGAGCTGACCGGTGCCGAGCAGGCGAGCCTGCCCCTGCGCCCCGACTTCGAGTACGCGCTGCTGGCCCTGGACGGCGGAGCGCAGGCCGACGGCGTACGGGTGGCACCCGGGGCGCTGCTCTGGCTGGGCACCGGACGCACCGGGCTCACCATCTCCGGGGAACCGGGCACCCGGCTGATGCTGCTCGGCGGCACCCCCTTCGAGGAGCCGTTGGTGATGTGGTGGAACTTCGTCGGGCGCAGCCACGAGGAGATCCTGACCGCCCGCGAGGACTGGATGGCCGGCCGGCGGTTCGGGACGGTAGCGGACGATCCGGATCCGCCGCTGCCCGCGCCGACCCTGCCGACGGTGCGCCTCAAGGCCCGCGACCGGGCCGGCCGCACCAGCTCCTAGGGACGGGTGTTGTCGACCACAATCGGTCGCCGGTTGACCCCCTGCTGACCGTTCGGACGATGGCCTGCCGTATGATCCTCGCGGTAGCAGCAGTCGCCCGGTTCGAGTGACTGTGGGCCGCCTGGTGGTCCCGACCGGTTCGGCGGTGCACCACCGGGGCAGGTGGCTACCCAGGGGCGCCTCCGGTCGCGGTTCGTGACCGGGGCGCCCTCCTGAAGGGGCCGACACCTCAGATGCTGCGCAGATGCTGCGAGACCCGCTGATGGCGCTTGTCGCGGCCGGCAGCGGCCCGCTGGGCGTCGTTCACCTCCGGAGCCGCCTCGATGCTCGCGGAGCGGGCCACCTCCCGGCCGTTGGCGTACTCGACCGGCGGCAGCGCCCGCAGGGCGTGCAGCACATCCGGCGGAGCCCCCTCGCGTTCCGCCTCGCGCACCACCTCGTCCCTGCCGGCGGGATAGTCCAAGCTGGACAGGTAGTGCAGTACCTCGGCGTAACTAGCCATGGTGTCGGCTCCTCCCGGCTTCGATCGGCCACGACCGGGCGCGGTTACCCATCCCGGCGGCGCTCACGCGCCGACGGCGGGAGAACCGGGGGAGGGGTTTTCGTCCCGGGACGGCGGGTAACCGCGCGCCGAGGGGGTACGCCGATGAACTACGACACCTTCGTCGACCAGGTGGCCCAGCGCACGGGCACCTCCACCCAGCGGGCGGTGGACCTGATCCAGGCCACCCTGGCGACCCTGGCCGACCGGTTGACCGGCGGTGAGGTGCTGGATCTGGCGGTGCAGCTGCCCGAGCCGCTGCGCCTGCCGCTGCGGCCGACACCGGACACCGAGGCCGCCGAGCGCTTCGGCGCCGGAGAGTTCGTCGCCCGGGTGGCCCGGCGTGCCCAGATCGAGGAACCGGCCGCCCGCGCCGTGATCGGCGCGGTGTTCACCACCATCCGCGAGGCGGTGACCGGCGGCGAGTTCGACGAACTGGTCGTCCAACTGCCCCGGGACTACCGGGACATCGTCGAGCCCGCGATGGCACCCGGCGCCACCCTGCGCCGCCGCTGACGGCGGTCTGGCGGCCCGGCGGGGCTGGACCGTGAGCCGTACACCGGGGGATTGCGCTAGGCCACCGTGCCGGCAGCCCGTAGCTCGGCCACCCGCTGCGCCGGGTAGCCGATCTCGTCGAGCACCTCGTCGGTGTGCTCGCCCGGCCAGGGCGGGGGGCGGCGCACCGAGGTCGGGCTGCCGGAGAAGCGGGGGGCCGGGGCCGGTTGGCGTACCCCCTCGTGGGTGACGAAACTCCGCCGCGCGGCCAGGTGCGGATGCTCGGGCGCCTCCTGCCAGTCGAGCACCGGGGCCAGGCAGGCGTCGGAGTCGGCCACCAGGGCCGCCCACTCGTCGCGGGTACGGGTGCGGAACAGCCGCGCCCAGGCCGCCCGCAGGGCCGGCCAGTTCGCCGGATCGTCACGGTCCAGGGCCTGGTCCGGCGGCAGCGGGAAACCGGTACGGCGCACCAGTTCCTCGTAGAACCTCGGCTCCAGGGCCCCGACGGCGACATACCGGCCGTCCGCGCACTCGTAGCTGTCGTAGAAGGGGGCACCCCCGTCCAGCAGGTTCACCCCCCGGGGGTCCTGCCACATGCCCAACCGGCGCAGGGCGTGGATCTGGGTGCTGAGCACGCTGACCCCGTCCACGATCGCCGCGTCGATCACCTGACCGGCCGCGCCGCCGCGCACCGCGTACAGGGCGGAGACCACCCCCAGGGCCAGCATCATGCCGCCACCTCCGAAGTCGCCCAGCAGGTTGAGCGGAGGCACCGGGGGCTGTCCGGCCCGGCCGATGCCGTGCAGGGCGCCGGTCAGGGCCAGGTAGTCGATGTCGTGCCCGGCGTACGGGGCGTTCGGGCCCTGCTGCCCCCAGCCGGTCATCCGGCCGTACACCAGCCGGGGGTTGATCTCCTGGCAGTCGGCCGGGCCGAGGCCCAGCCGTTCGGTCACCCCCGGGCGGAAGCCCTCGATCAGCACGTCGGCGTCGCGGACCAGGTCCAGGACCACCTGTCGGCCCTCGGCCGACTTGAGGTCCACCGCCAGGGAGCGGCGGCCCCGGTTGAGCAGGTCCGGATGCGGGGTGCCGAAACCGGTCGGATCCACCGCCTCGACCCGGTCCACCCGGATCACCTCGGCGCCCAGGTCGGCGAGCATCATCGCGGCGAAGGGGCAGGGTCCGATCCCGGCCAGTTCGATCACGCGTACGCCGGTCAGGGGGCCGCTCGACAGCTCTGCGCTCACCCCGGTCACGATAGGGGTACGCCCTGCGACCCGGTGAGACGAGACCGCATCCCCCCGCCTGGCGGGGTCCTGACGGCTGTCCTAACCTTGTCGGGACGAGGGGAGTACTTCCCACGAACCATACCGGTCAGTACGGCGCGCCCGGGGTGCGCCTCGGGTGGTTGCCCAGCGAATACTGGGTGAAGGAGACCTCGAACATGACACGGTGTTCGAGGAGGCCCCATGTCCGAAATGTCGTACGTAGCTGCCGGTTTTCAGTCCATCGGTACGCCCTCGCTCTGGGCGATCACCATCGCCGGGGTCATCGCGCTGCTGGTGCTCGACTTCGTGGTGACCCGACGCCCACATGAGGTGTCGCTGAAAGAGGCACTCGGCTGGTCGGCCTTCTACATAGCCCTGCCGTTGGCCTTCGGGGCCTGGGTCTGGTCCCGGTACGGCAGACAGGAGGGCATCGACTACCTGGCCGGCTACCTGGTCGAGAAGTCGCTGTCGGTCGACAACCTCTTCGTCTTCATGCTGCTGCTGGCCGCCTTCGCGGTGCCCAGCGTGCTCGCCCAGCGGGTGCTGCTGTTCGGCATCGCCGGTGCCCTGGTGCTGCGCGGCATCTTCATCGCCATCGGCGCCGCGGCCCTGCAGACCCTGGACTTCGCCTTCCTGATCTTCGCCCTGATCCTGCTGGTCACCGCCGCCAAGCTGATCCGGGACGCCTTCACCGGCCACGAACAGAGCGTCGACATCGCCAACATGCGCTCGGTTCGCCTGCTGCGCCGGTTCATGCCGGTGGTCAACGAGTACCACGGCACCAAGATGACCGTACGGGTCGACGGTCGACGGGCCCTGACCCCGCTGGCGCTGGTGGTGGTCGCCGTACTGGCCACCGACGTGGTCTTCGCGGTCGACTCCGTGCCGGCCGTCTACGGCATCACCGAGGACCCGTACCTGGTCTTCGCCACCAACGCCTTCGCCCTGCTGGGCCTGCGCGCTCTGTACTTCGTGCTGCACGCGGCGCTGAGCCGACTGGTGCACCTCACCTACGGGCTGGCGATCATCCTGGCCTTCATCGGGGTCAAGCTCGGCCTGCACTGGGCGCACGGCATCTGGGAGAGCGTCCCGGTGATCCCCACCGAGATCTCCCTGCTGGTCATCGTCGCCGTGCTGATCACCGTCACCATCACCAGCCTGCGGGCGACCCGCAATGTCGTACCGGGGTCGAAAGAGGTCATCACCGAACGGCGCTGACCTGACGTTTGTCCCGGCCGCCCACGGGAACCGGGCCAGGATGACGAAACCTCGTGTGGTGATCGTGGGAGCCGGGTTCGCCGGTTACCACGCGGCGAAGACATTGAGCCGGCTGGCCCGGGGCCGGGCCGAGATCGTCCTGCTCAACTCGACGGACTACTTCCTGTATCTGCCGCTGTTGCCCGAGGTGGCGGCGGGGGTGGTGGAGCCGGGCCGGATCGCCGTGCCGTTGACCGGCACCCTGGACGACGTCCGGGTGGTCGTCGGGGAGGCCGACCACGTCGACCTGCAAAATCGGTGGGTGGGCTTCACCCAGGCCGAGGGGGATCGCAACCGGCTGGCCTACGACCGGCTGGTCCTGTCCGTCGGCAGCGTCAACAAGCTGCTGCCCATCCCCGGGGTGACCGAGTACGCGCACGGCTTCCGTGGCCTGCCCGAGGCGGTCTACCTGCACGACCATGTGGTTCGGCAGGTGGAGTTGGCCGAGCAGGCGACCGACCCCACCGAGCAGCAGGCCCGGGCGACCTTCGTGGTGGTCGGCGCCGGCTACACCGGTACGGAGGTGGCCGCCCACGGCCAGCTGTTCACCGACGCCCTGGCCGCCCAACGCCCGCGACTGAAGATCCGCCCCAAGTGGATGCTGCTGGATGTCGCACCCCGGGTGCTGCCCGAGCTGGACCAGCGGATGTCCCGCACCGCGGACCGCGTGCTGCGCCGCCGCGGCGTGGACGTCCGGATGGGTACCTCCGTGGCGGTCGCCACCGCCGACGGGGTAAAACTCACCGACGGGGAGTACGTGCCCACCTGCTCCCTGGTCTGGTGCGTCGGGGTACGCCCCGACCCCTTCGTGGCACAGTTGGGTCTGCGTACCGAGAAGGGTCGGTTGGTCGTCGACGAGTACCTCAACGTCCCCGGCTTCCCCGAGGTGTACGCCTGCGGTGACGCCGCCGCCGTGCCCGACCTGACCCGGCCGGGCGAGATCTGCACCATGACCGCCCAGCACGCCCAACGGCAGGGCAGACTCGCCGCCCACAACATCGCCGCCTCCTACGGCCAGGGCCGGCGTCGCCCGTACAAGCACCACGACCTGGGCTGGGTGGTGGACCTCGGCGGCAAGCAGGCCGCCGCCAACCCGCTGAAGGTCCCGCTGTCCGGCCTGCCGGCCAAGGCGGTCACCCGCGGCTATCACCTGCTGGCCATCCCCGGCAACCGGGCCCGGATCGGCGCCGACTGGGCCCTGGACGCCGCCCTGCCCCGCTCGGCGGCCCAACTGGGCCTCGTCCCGGCCAACGCGGTACCACTGGAGAGCACGTCCCCGGAGATGCCGGCCTGGGCCCACTGACCACCCCGCTTGTCTCTTGCCCCAGGGCGGCCGGGCTGCCCCCTGATCCCGGGCCCGCTTGCTCTGCTTCAACCCACGCAACGGGAAGCAGATCCGACCCGTGCGCGGGGTGAAGCAGAGCAAAGGTGGTGTGGGCGCGGCGGGGGCCGCCCATCGTGCGGCTGGCCGACCGGTCGGCCCACACCCGGGTCGGCTCAGCCGGAGGACAGGCCCGCGCCCGCCTCGTCGATCGCGGCGTCCACCGCGTGGGCCAGGTCCACGTCCAGCTCGGTCACCCCACGGGCGCTGCCGGTGCTGACGCTGAGCACGGCCGTGCTCGGGTCCGCCCGGCCGATGCGGGGCCCTCGACCGATCTGGTCGCGGAGTTGATCGAGACGGTCCAGGACCCGGTCCAGGCTGTCCGCCGGTAGCACCAGGGTGCGGGTCAGGGCCTCGCCGTCGTCCGACCAGTACGGCAGGTCGGTCAGCGCGGCGCTACGTTGCGCACCGGTCAGGGGCGGCGTGGCGCTGCTGGCCCCGACCAGCCCACCACCGACGGCCGGCGGGTTGAGCAGTTCCCGCAGGTCGTCCGGCACGTGCAACGACTCGACCAGGTCGTGATCGTGTTCGGCGAGCGTCGCCAGGGTGGCCTCGACCTGGTAGCGGGCCTGCTCCGGGCTGCGGCCGCTGAGCCGTCCGACCTCGGACAGGAAGCCGGGCAGATCCGAGTGCCGTTCGACACCGTCGACCGGTACGACACTGTGCAGTGACGCCGGGACGGACTGGAGCAGGCGTTGTCGCTGTTCCGCGCCGAGGGCCCAGGCCAGGACCAGCACGGTGGACTCCACGCCCACCTTGGCGGTGCGGAAGTCGACGCCGGCCC
This sequence comes from Micromonospora sp. NPDC047134, assembly GCF_040643455.1. Classification (NCBI taxonomy): domain Bacteria; kingdom Bacillati; phylum Actinomycetota; class Actinomycetes; order Micromonosporales; family Micromonosporaceae; genus Micromonospora; species Micromonospora sp. NPDC047134. The sequence goes on along the minus strand of NZ_JBEYUI010000017.1, from coordinate 95,096 downwards.
GGCGACCGACCTCGGCGACGAGGTCCTGGTAGCCGATCGGCTCCACTCCGGCAGAGGTCGGGTCCATCTCGGGCAGGGGTCGCTGGGTCTGCGGGACAGCGGCCGGCGGCGGGGCCGGACCACCGCGTGTGGTGTTCGGTTTGTGCCGGCTACCGGCCGGCGGTGGGCCGTCGCGCCGGGCCTGGTCGAGATGGGTGAGCTGCTTTGACGAACTCAGGCTGGCCCCGGTGTCGGCGGCCTGGGTGCCGCGCTCGCGGGCCTGTCGGGCCAATGCCCGCCTACGTTGGTTGTCGCCCTCCATCTGCTTGCGCATGCTGACACCTCGCTTTCGCTGGTGTTCTGCTCCGGGCTCAGCGGTGGCCTTCCCGTCGCCGCCGGGCACGAAACGAGCGGCCGGACCGGGTCGGTGACGGTCGGCGACGCTTCATCCCCGCCGGGTGAGGGCCGCTCACCCGACCGGCGCAGATGATCGCCGTGGACCGGAGATCTTCCGATGGCATGCGGAGGGCAGGTCGTCATGAAGCGGATTGTCGAGATCGTCCCGGCCAGGCCCGGCTGGTACTCCCGATGGCTCCTGGCTCCGGAGAACACCCGCTGTTACCCGGTGAGCCTGTGGGCGCTGCTGGAGGAGACCGACGGCACCGGGCGGGAGGTGATCGGGGTCGACTGCGCGGGACAGTGGCCCGGCGACGACGACACGGATGCGGAGTTCGTCCGCTATCTGTTCCAGACGCCGGATTCCGGGGCCCCCGACGACGCGGAGTCGACCCCCGAGGCCCGCCGTGCCGGGCCGGTCGTCGCGGCCACCTGAGCATTCCTCCGGCCCCCGACCCCTGGTCCCAGGGTCGGGGGCACCCCCGAACCCGGTGGGCGCCCGGTCAGCCCGCCGCCTGCACGTCGTCGTCGCCGGCCGCGGACACCTGGAGCAGCTCGGCCAGACCGGTGCGGTCCAGCAGTTGGCGAAGGTTGGGGTTGACACCGGTCAGGCGGATCGGCACCGGGCTGCCCCGGTGGGCCACCACGAGAGCGCTGAGGCCCGAGGAGTCGCACAGACTCACTCCGGCCAGGTCGATGACCAGGTGCTGGTAGCCGTCCCGGCGTACCTGCTCGACGGCGGCGATCAGTTCCGGAGCGCTGTCGAAGTCCAGGTCACCGGTGAGCCGCAGCTCCGCATGTCCGACGTCGAACCGGCTGACCTCGATGACCAACAGCTGTGAGGACATGACTCCATGCTCCCAGCCCGACGAGGGAACGCAAGTCGCGGGGTACGTCTTTCGCGGTCCGCGCCACTGTCGACCCCCGTGCCGGGCCGCGGCGTAGGCCGGTCGCTCAGGCGGGGACGGTGGGTTGGCCGTCCGGTTCGGTGCTGACCGGCCCCTCGCCGCCGGTCGAGCGAGTCAGCAGGCCGGTCACCCCGGTCATGTCCAGGATGGTCGCCAGGAACCGGGGCACCGCGCGCAGCCGCAGGGTCACCCCGTCGCGCAGCCCTTCCCGCCAGGCGTGCACGATGATGCTGAGCCCGGTGCTGTCGATGAACTGAAGGTCGGCGAAGTCGAGTACGAGGGCGCGGGGACCGGCCCGCAGTTCCCGGTCGATCTCCGTACGCAGCGGCCCGGCCGTGGTGTAGGCGAGGTCGCCACCCACCCGGATCACCGGAATGTCGGGATCGGACCGGTCGACTGACACGCTCAACGGAGTGGTCTCGGGTCTTCGACCGTGGGACAGCAACGATCACGCCTTCCGCGGGGTGGCGGGCGGACGGGGGCGTCCGGATCGTAACAACCTTGACGGCGCCTCGCCTTACGGCAGTCGACCGGGCCGCTCACGGCCACCTGAGTGGCGGTCGAACGGGCTGCCCGACGGCCGCCTGGGTGGCGCGGCGACGACACCGGCGTACCCTGGGGGCGGGACAGCGACCAGGCACACCGCCGCTGCGTGGGTGCGGAATCGAGATGGAGTGGGGCTTATCTGGTGACTGGTGCCGACGTCAGGGACATCGACCCCGGCGACGGACGGTTCACGCCGAATGCCCCGCAGGAGCCGGCGTGGCGCACCGACCTGTCCGCAGCCGCACTGCCCGCCATCGATCCGTCGCTGAGCGCGGCCGACTGGCCGGTGGTCGTCGAGCACCTGCGGGAGGGCCTGGTGCTGTGCGGCCCGGACGGCATGGTGTGGCAGGTGAGCCCGGTCGCCGCGCGGTTGCTGCCGGAGATCGTCGTGGGCGGCAGCTGCGCCGAGTTCGAGGCCCTGCCCGGCCCGGTCGCCGAGATCACCCGGCACGGACGCCGGCTGCGGGTCCGCCGGGTGTCGTTATCCGCCGGGCGCAGCTGCTGGTACGTGGAAGACCTCAGCGAACACACGGGGCCGGTCGACGCCCTGGCGGCCGAGCGGGCCCGATCGGCCTTCCTGGCGATGGTGGGGGAGAAGCTCGGCAATCCGTTGCATCCCGACCGGGCCGCCGCCGCGGTGGTCCGGCTGGCCGTGCCGACCCTGGCCGAGACGGCGGTGCTGATTCTGGCCCCCCGCTCGGGACGCGCCCGGTGGTGGCGGGCCAGTCAGGCCGACGACGGGCAGTCCATCCTGGACCGAGGGGCGCTGCACACCGGTGAGATGCCCGCGGCCGTCGCCGAGAGCCTGCACGGGGTGCAGCCGCACACGGTCGACTGGTTGGCCGAGCAGGCGGTCGGGGCGGGCTGGCTGCCCGGGCACAACGCGGCCGAGGTCTGCGCCCGACTGGTGTCGTTGCCCGGTCGGGACGCCCCCGCAGGCGTACTGCTGGTGGCCCGTCCGGCGCCCCGGTGGTACACCGAGGACGATCTGGACCTGCTGCGGGCCTTCGCCGACCGGGCCGGGGCCGCGCTGACCACCGCCCTGCTCTACCGCAACCAGGCCGAGGTGGCCGACACCTTGCAGGCCAGCCTGCTGCCGGTGGAACCGGCGCAGGCGCCGGGGGTGCAGTGGGGCACGGCGTACCGGCCGGCGCAGGCCGGTCTGCGCATCGGTGGGGACTTCTACGGCGCACACCGGCTGCCCGACGGCGGCTCGGTGTTCTTCCTCGGTGACGTCTCCGGCAAGGGGGTCGAGGCTGCGGTCTTCACCGGTCAGCTGCGCCAGTGCCTGCACGCCCTGCACCGTATCGAGTCCCAACCGGCCCGGCTGCTGCGGCTGCTCAACGACGCGCTGCTGGAGACCACCCTGGCGCACGGGCAGGGCCGGTTCGCCACGATGGTCCTGGGAGTGGTCCGGCCGCACCGCGACGGTGGACTGTCGTTGACCCTGGCCGGCGGCGGTCATCTGCCTCCGCTGGTGGTGCGCGCCTCCGGCGAGGTGGAACAGCTCCCGCTCAGCGGGATGCTCATCGGGGTGGTCGCCGATCCCCGGGTCGATCAGGTCTCCACCCGACTGGCCCCCGGCGAGACCTGCCTGCTCTACAGCGACGGGGTGACCGAGGCCCGGGGTGGCCGGCGGGGAGTCGAGCAACTCGGCACCGACCGGTTGATGCAGGCGTTGACCGGCTGCCAGCGGATGCCGGCTCCGGCCCTGGCCGAACGAATCGAACAGGTCACCTGCGACTGGCTGGCCCAGCGTGACCACGACGACATCGCGGTGCTCGCGCTGCGTGCCGCCGGCGTCGGGGGCCGGCCGCACCGACACCTGCACGCGGTCCCCACTCCGACCGGGGTGGCTCGGGAAGGGGCGACGACACCGTGACCATGGCGACGACGGAAACCTCCCTCGCCGCACTCTATCCGCGGTACCTGCACTGCCTGGCCGAGGCCGACGAGTCGGCCGCCATCGAGGTGGCCCGGGAACTGCTCGAGGCGGGGGTGCCCGCCGACCGGGTGCTGCTGGACCTGGTCGCACCGGCCCAGGCCGAGGTGGGGGAGCGCTGGGCCCGCAACGAATGGAGTGTGGCCCAGGAACATGCGGCGACCCACGTCAGCGAGCGGGTGGTGGCGGCGGTAGCCGGGTACGCCAATGTCCGAGGCGACCGGGGTCGGATCGTGGTGGCCTGTATGGACGGTGAGTGGCACGCCCTGCCGGCCCGGTTGGTCGCCGAGGTGCTGCGGTTGCAGGGCTGGCAGGTGACCTTCCTGGGGGCCAGCGTGCCGGCCGCGCACCTGGTGTCGTACCTGCACCGGCATGACGCGTACGCGGTCGCCCTGGCCTGTGCGCTGCCGATGCGACTGCCGCAGGCGCATCGGATGATCGAGGCCTGCCGGCGTTCGGACGTGCCGGTAGTGGTCGGCGGCCGGGGTTTCGGCACGGACGGCCGGTGGGCGCGGCGGCTCGGGGTGGCCTGGGCGCCGGACGGGCCCACCGCCGCGGACCTGCTCGCCGACGAGCGGGCGCTGCGGGCCACCGCACCGGCCGCGCTGGCCCATCTGGCCGACGACGAGTACCCCAGCCTGGTCAGCCGTCGTGGCGAGCTGATCGACAGCGCCCTGGCCGACCTGACCCGGCGGATCCCGGCCACCCGGGACTACACCCCGGCCCAACTGGACTCCACGGTCAGCGACCTCGGCTACATCCTGGACTTCCTGGCCGCCGCCCTCTATGTCGACGACGGCTCACTGTTCACGGAGTTCGTCGACTGGCTGGTGACCATTCTGGCCAGTCGGGGAGTGCCGGCCACCGCGGTCGGGGCTACCCTGCGGCACTACGCGGTCACCCTGCACGATTTTCCGCGTGCGGCGGCCTTCCTGGCCGCCGGTGCGGCCTCGTTGCCGGCGGTCGGGCGGCCCGACCACCCACCGGCGGCGTAACTGCGGCCCGCCCGGCGGCGCGCTCTATACTTCGCCCACTGCAAGCATTCGTCCTCAGGCGGCGAGAGGGGATTGCCGTGACGTTGACCGTCACGTACGCCGGTCGTGACGCGGAAGGGCCGGCCCGCCTGTGTCTCGCCGGTGAGCTCGACATGAGCAGTGCCCCGGAGCTCAACGAGGCGATCGACCGGTTGGCCGCGGCGGGGCAGCGGCGCCTGCTGGTCGATCTGTCCGACCTGACCTTCTGTGACTCGACCGGGATCGCGGTCTTCGTCCGTGGTGACAACCGTGCCGCGGCGCAGGGTGGCTGGCTGCGGATCACCGGCGCCAGGGGTCGGGTGGAACGGGTGCTCAAGGTGACCGGACTGGCCGATGTGCTCGGGTACGGTACTGCCGACCCGGGGCCGGACGACAGTGCCGGAATGGGCTAGATTCCCGCCAGTATGGGATCGTCGATCCCGTCCTCGCCGACCTGAGGCAGGTAATGATGGCCGCTCGTACCCTTGACCCGGTTCGCATCCTCGTCGTGGACGACGACCCGGGTGATGTGCTCATGATCGAGGAAGCGTTGGCGACCTCGGACGTCGAAAAGGTCATCGACGTGGTCGGCGACGGCCAGGAGGCGATGGAGTTCCTGCGCCGGGAGGGTAGGCACAGTGGGGCCCACCGCCCGGACGTGATCCTGCTCGACCTGAACATGCCCCGGATGGACGGGCGCCAGGTGCTCGGCGAGGTGAAGGGCGACGCGGACCTGCGCAGCATCCCGATCGTCGTGCTGACCACCTCCAACGCCGACACCGACATCATCAGCAGCTACACCTTGCAGGCCAACGCGTACGTCACCAAGCCGATCGATCTCGACGACTTCAACGATGTGGTGCACCGCATCGACGAGTTCTTCGGCCGGGTGGTCGTACTGCCCAAGCAGCGGCCCTGACCGGCGCCTAGCTGAGCAGCGCCGCGACGATGGTCTCCGCCCGCTGCTCGTGCTGGGCGTAGGCGTAGGGGTACGCGGAGACCTGCACGGCCTGGGCCGCCAGGGTCACGGCCATCTGCTGCCAGCCGGGCACCTGGAGCAGGGCCTCGTAGAAGGCGCGGGACGCGTACGCGGGACGCATCAGGTCGCGTACGGTGCCCCAGCCGCTACTCGGACGCTGCTGGAACAGCCCGACGGAGTCGTGGTCCCAGCCGATGGCCTGGTGGGGGTAGTTCTGGGACTCCGGCAGCACTCCGCTGGCGTAGTTGAGCAGGGTGCTCTCCTGCATGGCGGTGGCCACGGCGACGACCAGGCCCTTGCGGGGGATCTTCATCTCGACCCCGACGTCCACGATCACCTTGGCGTTGTCCATCTGCACCTGGGTGAGCCCGGCGACCGGCTTGGGGCGGGGCGGTCGGGTCGGCTTGGCGGTGGTCTTCTTCGGCTTCGGGGTGGCTGACGGCTTGGCCGAGGGGGAGGCCGAAGGGCTGGGGCTGGCCGGTGGGGTGGGCGAGGGGCTGCGTGCCAGGGACCGGGAGGCCGCGCCCTCCTCGACGAGCCGGGCCCGGTCGGCCACCGCCTCGGCGACCTGTGCCCGCGGGCCTTCGTCGGTTGCGCGGACAGCCGCCACCGCCACCGCGGTCGCCCCAAGGCAGCAGGTCAGGCCGGTGGCCAGGGCCACCCGGAGCCGGGTACCACCCAGCCGGGCCCGGATGCCCGGGAGGGTGGCGCGGTGCCTGCCGGCCCGTTCGGATGATGCTCCGTCGGCCGATAGGCTCGCCGGTTGCTGTGGGGGCAGCGTCTGGTCGATGTCGTCGTCGGGGTGCATTCGCCGAGGTTAGAGAGCCCAGGGCGCGCTGGCATCGGGTGAGTTGATGGCATGCGTCACAATTTGCGGCTAACGGCCGGGTGAAACTCCATATCCGTTCCGGTAGCTCACAAATTACGCCAACCGGCTATTTCGGCAATGACCGTAATGTCACCAGTAACTGTCCGGAAAAGGTGATCTTGGGTCAATGAATGGTCCCCCTGATCGCCTCCACCGAACGGCCCACCCCGCTGTCGGCCCTGCGGAAGCCACTGATGGGGCGGTCGGCCCAGCCGCCACCCCGACCCACTCGCTGGAGGTGTCCGTCCGCAGCCGGTCCGGGCCGGACCGGCTGCGACACCCGATCGCCTAATGCCGCCCGTTCTCCGCCGGGCTGACCGTCAGCCGGTGTCGGCTGCCGTCCTCGCGGGAGAAGGGCCACAGCCGGTCGGCGTGCTCGACCAGCTCCGCCAGCTGCTGGCGGCTCAGCCCGGCCGAGGAGATCGAGGCGTGCACGTCGGCCCGGTACCGTCCGTCGTCGTCGCGGCCCAGCTTCGCCTCCGCGCGTACCTGCACGGTGTGTGCCTCGTCGGTGATCCCGCCGGCCGCCTCCACGGCGGCATGGTGCAGGCAGGACGCGTACGCGGCGGCCAGCAGCTGCGAGGGGGTAAGCCCGGTGCAGTGTCGTGCCAGTGGTGAGGCCAGGGCGGTGGACAGCGCCTCGTCGTCGGTGTGGATGTGGCCGCCCTCGGCGGTCACGGCGGCAACCTCGTTAAGCCAGGAACTCATCGCGTTCCTCCCGTCACTCACCGCCCGGCTACCCGAGCCGGACCCGGTGAAACCGGGAGGTCAGTCGCCGTGGCGGCTCCACTGCACCCCGACGGCCGCCTCGGTGGCCGCGGCGGCGGCCCGCTCCGTCCAGGGGCTCACCGGTGCCGGGCGCTGTCGAGGTAGCAGCGGCTCGTGCATCGGCACGTACACCCGGGCGTCCACCACCTCGGCCAACAGCAGCGCGGTGACCAGGCTGCTGGGCCGCCGGGAGGGCTCCTCGGCCAGGCAGCGCCGGCAGATGTCGGCCACCTCGGCGGGCAGCCCGGGCACCTCCGGCAGGGGCTGCGGGGGCTGCCGCCGGTCCGGCCCCAGCAACTGGGTGACACTGTCGGCCGCGTACGGCAGTCGCCCGGTCAGGCAGCAGTAGAGCAGTACCCCGAGGGCGTACATGTCGGCCGCCGGGGTGATGGGCGCCCGACGCAGCTGTTCCGGGGCCAGATAGGCCGGAGTGCCGACCACCATGCCCTCCGGCATGGTCTCGGTGGCACCGGCCGGGGTGGCGATACCGAAGTCGAGCACCTTGGCCCCGGAAGGGGTGAGCATCACGTTGGCCGGCTTCACGTCACGGTGCACGATGCCGTGCGCGTGCGCGGCGGCCAGGGCGGCGCTGACCTCCGCGCAGACCCGGGCCGCGATGCGCCAGTCCAGCGGGGCGACCCGCAGGTGGGCGGCGAGGGTCTCGCCCTGCACCAGCTCCATCACCAGGTACGGCGTCTCCCGGCCGGGGATGGTGGCGCAGGTGCCGAAGTCGTGCACGCTGGCGATGTTGGGATGCACCAGCCGGGCGGCGGAACGGGCCTCGGCCTGGATACGGGCCACCGAGGAGGCCCCGTCCGGCTGATCCGGTGACACCAGTTTGACCGCCACCGGCCGGTCCAGCACCGTGTCGTGGGCCTGCCACACCTCGGACATCCCACCGACGCCGATGCGCTGTTCGAGCCGGTACCGCCCGTCCAGCGTTCTCATCGACCGCCCCTTGCCCTTCGCCGGGTGCCTGCCCGGCTGCCGCACCCGCCTTCGGGCACCGGTACCCCACCTCCGATCAGGGCAAACCGGCTTCTGTCGGCGGTCAGTGCGTTAGCGTGCGAGCCGGGGAGCCGCGATACCAGGGAGTCTGGAGGGGAACGGGTGATGAGTGAGGTGACCGTACGCTTTGTCGGTGGCCCGGCCCATGACCTGGTGCGGGAACTACCCGCCGGTCCGGACGGTGCGCCGCCCCGGTTGTGGGTGCTGCGTCGCCCGGAGGCCGCGCCCACCCCGGCCGCCGATCATCTGTACGCCCGCCAGCGTCCCGACGGAACCGTCTGGACGATGCGTTTCGTGCGCACCGACCCGGTAGGGGTCAGCGAGTGAGCCGCCCGTACCCACAGCCGGCCCACAGGATCCGCACAGGTCGCCTCCCGCGTGCCGGACCACGATGAGGCCATGATGACCGAGAGGGAGAACGGGCCGGGTCGGGTGCCGTTGTGCCGGCCCGACGGCGAACCCGTCCGGGTGCTGGTGGTCGACGACGAGGCGACCCTGACCGACCTGCTGTCGATGGCCCTGCGCTACGAGGGCTGGCAGGTGCGGACGGCCGGGGACGGCACGGATGCCCTCCGACTGGCCCGACAGTTCCAGCCCGACGCCGTGATCCTCGACGTGATGCTGCCCGACTTCGACGGGTTCGAGGTGCTCCGCCGGCTGCGTGCGGACAACCCGTCGGTGCCGGTGCTCTTCCTGACCGCCCGGGACGCGGTGGAGGAGCGCATCGCCGGGCTGACCGTGGGCGGGGACGACTATGTGACCAAGCCGTTCAGCCTGGAGGAGGTGATCGCCCGGCTGCGGGCCCTGCTGCGCCGCTCCGGCTTCGCCGTCACCGCCCAACAGGAGTCCGTGCTGACCGTCGGGGACCTGACCCTGGACGAGGACAGCCACGAGGTACGCCGGGACGGCCAACTGATCACCCTGACCGCCACCGAGTTCGAACTGCTGCGGTACCTGATGCGCAACCCCCGTCGGGTGCTGAGCAAGGCGCAGATCCTCGACCGGGTGTGGCACTACGACTTCGGCGGCCAGGCCAACGTGGTCGAGCTGTACATCTCGTACCTGCGCAAGAAGATCGACGCCGGTCGGCAGCCGATGATCCACACCCTGCGGGGCGCCGGCTACCTGCTCAAACCGGCGGAGTGAGGGGTGCTGCGGCGCTGGCTGGCGGGCTGGTCCCTGCGTACCCGGCTGGTGGTCACCCTGGTGGCCCTGCTGGCCGTGGTCAGCCTGGCCATCGGCGGGATCACCACGGCGGCGCTGCGGGAGTTCCTGATCTCCCGGGTGGACGAGCAACTGCTGCCGATGACCGGTATGCGCGGCGGGCCGTCGGGGGAACCCGGACCGGGCACCCCGGCCTGGTCCGAGATTCGGGTGCCGCGCGGATTCCCGCCCGGCACCATCAACGCCCGGATCGTCGACGGGCAGGTAACCGAGGCGTGGACCCTGGCCGACCGGCAGGAGCAGGCGGTACCGGTCGAGGAGGTGGCCGCCCTGGCCACGGTGCCCGCCGACGGCCGCGCGCACAGCCGCGACCTCGGCGACCGGGGCAGCTACCGGCTGGTGGCCCGCACCTCCACCGCCGGCACCGTACGGGTGCTCGGGATACCGCTGGCCGGGGTCCAGGAGACCGTGGGATGGCTGGTGCTGGCCCAGGCCGGGATCACCGCCGTCGGGCTGCTGGTCGCCGGCACCGCCGCCACGCTGATCGTCCGGGCCACCCTGCGTCCGCTGCGCCGGGTGGCCGCCACCGCCGGTAGGGTCAGCGAACTGCGGCTGGACCGCGGCGAGGTGGCCCTCTCCGAGCGGGTGCCGGCCGCCGACACCGATCCCCGTACCGAGGTCGGGCAGGTCGGTGCCGCACTGAACCGGATGCTCGGGCATGTCGCCGCCGCGCTGGCCGCCCGTCAGGCCAGCGAGACCCGGGTACGCCAGTTCGTCGCGGACGCCAGCCACGAACTGCGTACCCCGCTGGCCGCGATCCGGGGTTACGCCGAGGTGGCCCGCCGAGGCCACGACCGGGTACCGGCCGACGTGGCCCACGCCCTGCGCCGGGTGGAGTCGGAGAGTACCCGGATGACCAACCTCGTCGACGACCTGCTGCTGCTGGCCCGGCTGGACTCCGGCCGCCCCCTGGCGGTGGAGTCGGTGGACCTCACCGCCCTGGTCATCGACGCGGTCAGCGACGCCCATGTCGCCGGCCCGGACCACCGCTGGCAGCTCGACCTGCCCGACCAGGTCATCCGGGTACCGGGTGATCCCGCCCGGCTGCACCAGGTGCTGACCAACCTGCTGGCCAACGCCCGGGTGCACACCCCGCCGGGCAGCACGGTCACCACCGGCCTGCGGCTGGTCGGCGAGGCCGCCGAACTCAGTGTCACCGACGACGGCCCCGGGGTTCCCCCCGAACTGCGGGACGAGGTGTTCGAACGGTTCGCCCGGGGGGACAGCTCCCGCTCCCGTACCCACGGCAGCACCGGCCTGGGCCTGGCCATCGTCGCCGCCGTGGTGGCCGCCCACCACGGCACTGTCGCCCTGGACAGCCGACCCGGCCGTACGGTGTTCACCGTCCGACTGCCGAACCCGACCCTCGGCGGGGCAGACTGACGGCGTGTACCGGGAAGGTCCGGCCGGGGTTGCCGGCGCAGTGTTGTGGAGCAGCTCCGCCCCGGCACAGCCGCGACCCGTGCGGGTGCTCCCGGACGGCTGCCTGGATCTGCTCTGGTCCAGCCGGGCCGGACTGCTGGTCGCCGGGCCGGACCGGACCGCCTACCTCAACCAGAGCGCGCCGGCCGAGGACTGGGTCGGGCTGCGCCTGCCACCCGGGGTCGGTCCGGCAGTGTTCGGGATCCCGGCCGTGGAGCTGCGGGACCGGCGGGTGCCCCTCGCCGACCTCTGGGGCGCCAGAGCGACCAGGGCCCTGGCCGACCGGGCCGCCGACGCCGCCGTGTCGAGGCCCGCCGGGTCACCGCCGGGCGGAGCGGCCGCCGCCGGCCTCGGCACCCCGGGTGCTGACGGGGTGGGCGCGGTCCTGGTGGCGGAGGCGGTGCGGCGACTGCGGGCCTGCGGTGGGCCGGATCCGCTGGGACGGCGGGTGTCCGCCGCCCTGGCCGCCGGGGCCACCGTGGCCGAGACCGCCGCCCGGGTCGGCCTGGACGCGCGCAGCCTGCTGCGACACAGCCGACACCTGTACGGGTACGGCCCGAAGACCCTGGCCCGGATCCTGCGGATGCGCCGGGCCCTGGCCCTGGCCCGGTCCGGGGTGTCCCTGGCCGAGGTGGCCACCCGGGCCGGCTACGCCGACCAGGCGCACCTGACCCGGGAGGTGCGGGCCCTGGCCGGTGTGGCCCCCACCGCGCTGCTCACCGACTGAACCGGGCCCACGCGGGGGAAGGCAGCTGCTCACCCCTCGGGGGTGGGGAGTGGGGCGAAGAGGTCGACGGCGTTGCCGTCGGGGTCGTGCACGACCGCGTACCGCTGCCCCCACACCGCGTCCCAGGGCGGCCGGTGACCGTGGGCCCCGGCGGCGGTGAGTTCGGCGTACCAGCGGTCCACCTCGGCGGGGTCGGCGCAGCGGAAGGCCAGGGCCACCCGCGTGCCACCGACCGGGGGAGTCCAGTCCGGATCGAAGGAGCGGATGGTGTCCAGGTCGTCCCAGGCCAGGCGCAGACCGCCGGGCAGCCGTACCTCCACATGGGGTTCCCGTTCCGCCTCGGGTGGGATGTCGAGGCCCAGCCGGCGGTAGAAGGCCAGGCTGCGGGCCAGGTCCGTGCTGACGATGCCGATGAGATCCAGTTCTGGGGTCATGGCCGCAGGCTACGGCCGAGCGGTGGTCACCGTCTTGAACGAAACGGACAGGGGATGTGGGCGTTCTGCCCGACAGGGCGGCGAAGCTCGGCGTACGGTGGCATAAGTCCGGCTCGACCAGCTAAATCCTGAATGTCAGCTTTCCTGGTCGGGGTGGCGATTCGACACGGCGAGGGGAAGGAGCGGTCGGTGAACCACTTGGCCTACCTGGACGCGGGATCCGGCAGCCTGATCGTGCAGGCGGTCATCGGCGGGGTCGCCGGGGTCGCGGTGGCCGCCAAGCTCTACTGGCGCAGACTGGTCAGCCGGTTCCGCCGCCAGCCCACCGACCAGAGCTGATCGGCATGGCGCTCCCGCACCTGCACCACCCCGCACCGCCCGACACCGACCGACCCGGCACCGCCTCCGCGCCGCCCGGCACCGGGCTGCGGGCCGAGCCCGGTTCCTTCCGGGACCCGGCCAACCAGGTCTTCCACGCCGGCGTCCAGGTGTTGCGCGGGCTCGACGAGACCGCTGCGGGACACTGGCGGGCCCTGAGCGGCACCGACTTCTTCCCGGCCCTGATGGCCGACGGCAAGGTCTGCGGCACCGAGGAGCTGCCGACCGCGAGCGCCCCCCAGGGGTGGGCGGCGGTCCTGCGACACGAACGCATCCCGTTCGTCTCCCACCCCTACGAGTGGTCCGTCACGATGCTGCGTGACGCCGCCCTGCTGCACCTGGAGATCCTCCGGGCGGCCCTGCCGGCGGGCTTCACCACCAAGGACGGTTCGGCGTACAACCTGCAATGGCGGGGCACCCGACCGGTCTTCATCGACGTGGGATCGTTCGCCCCGCTGGTCGAGGGGGAGCCCTGGGCCGGCTACCGGCAGTTCTGCCAGACCCTGCTCTACCCGCTGCTGCTCACCGCCCACCTGGGGGTCGACTTCCAGCCCTGGCTGCGGGCCCAGGTCGACGGCATAGCACCGGACCAGATGGGTCGGCTGTTCCGTGGGGTGCGCCGCCTGCTGCCCGGGGTGTTCACCCATGTGCACCTGCACGGCAGTGTGCAACGCCGCAACGCCGCCCGGACCACCACTGACGTCCGCGCCCAACTGCGCGACGCCGGGTACGGCCGGGAGCTGGCCCTGGCCACCGTACGCGGCATGGAGAAGCTGGTCCGGCGCCTGGATCACTCGCCGCCGACCAGCCACTGGGTGGACTACCAGCGCACCTGCGGCTACTCCGAGGCCGACCGGGCGGCCAAGGAAGGGTTCGTCACGGCCGCCCTGACCGGCGCCACCCGGCGGCGACTCGTGCTCGACCTGGGTGCCAACGACGGCCGGTACTCCCGGATCGCCGCCGCACACGCCGACTACGTCGTGGCGGTGGAACAGGACCCGGCCGTGGTGGACCGGCTCTACCGCACCCTGCGGGAGGAGGGGGAGGGTCGGGTGCTGCCACTGGTGATGGACCTGGCCGACCCGTCGCCCGGCGGCGGCTGGCGGGGGGTCGAACGGGCCTCCTTCGCCGCCCGCACCCGCGCGGACACCGTCCTGGCCCTGGCCCTGGTGCACCACCTGGCGATCGGCCGTAACGTGCCGCTGCCGCAGGTGGTGGAGTGCCTGACCGCCCTGGCCGCCCCGGACGGGCGGCTGGTGGTGGAGTTCGTCCACCCGCAGGACCCGATGGCCCGCCGGCTGCTGGCCAACAAACCCGACGGACTCTTCCCGGACTACCGGCGGGAGGCCTTCGAGGCCCTGCTGGCCGCGCACGGCACCGTCACCGACCGGCTGGAGCTGCCCTCGGGCACCCGCACCCTGTACCAGGTGGCCCTGGGTGGCTGACCAGCCCGGCACCGAGGCGCGGGCCCGCCGGTGGTGGGGGTGGGGCGGCTGGCGGAGCGAGGTCGCTCGGATGGTGGAGGTCGCGGCCCTGCTCGGCCTGGTGATCACCCAGCCGCTGCTGGACGTGCTCGGTCGCAGCCCGGACTTCTTCCTGTTCCACCGCGCCGACCGCCGGGAGATCCTGCTGCTGGTGGCCCTGATCGCGGTGCTGCCCACCATGGCGGTCGGGCTGCTCGGCCTGGTCAGCGGAGTGTTCGGTCTGCGGGTCCGCACGGCGACCCACTCCGTGCTGCTGGGCCTGCTGGTCGCCGCCCTGGCGGTGCAGGTCGGCCGGCAGCTGACCCCCCTGCGGGGGGTACCCCTGCTGGTGCTGGCCGGGGTGGTCGGTGCCGCCGGGGCGTACGCCCATCGCCGGTGGCGGGTCCCGAGCCGGATGCTGCGGGTGGCCGGCATCGGTCCGCTGATCTTCGTCGGGCTGTTCCTGTTCGCCTCACCGACCGGGCCGGTGGTGCTGCCCCGGGGTGAGGGCGGCGCGGCCGGCACCGCCACCGGCAACCTGCACCCGCCGGTGGTCATGCTGGTCCTCGACGAGCTGCCGCTGGTCTCCCTGCTCGGCCCGGACGGCGGGATCGACGCCGCCCGGTTCCCGCACTTCGCCGAGTTGGCCGCCGCCTCCACCTGGTACCGCAACGCGACCGGGGTGAGCGGCTGGACCCCGTACGCGCTGCCGGCCATGCTGACCGGCCGCTACCCGGCCCAGCCGTCCGCCCCGCACTACTCGCACTACCCGGACAACCTGTTCACCGCCTTCGGCGGCCTGTACGACATCCGCGCCGAGGAGAGCATCACCCGGCTCTGCCCGCCCAGCCGCTGTGAGCAGCCGGTCCTGCCGGAGCAGGGCCTGGGGGTGCTGGTCCGGGAGACCGGCCGGTTGCTGGGTCAGGTGACCGCCCCGCGGGACAGCCGGATCGACCCGGAGAACTCCTACCGGGAACGCACCGCCGAGGAAGTGGGCATCGACTCCGCCGAACCGGTGCCGGACGATCCGAAGTTCCGCTGGGACAGCCTGAACGTCCACCAGCCGGCCCGGTTCACCAGCTTCCTCAACGGTCTGACCCCGAGCGCCCGCCCCACCCTGCACTTCCTGCACCTGCTGATGCCGCACTCACCGTGGGCGTACCTGCCCTCCGGGGCCCGCTATCACGCTCCACAGGAGTTCCCCAACGAGGGCGAGGGCTGGGTGGACCTGGCCCGAGCCCGTCATCTGGCGCAGCTCGGCTACACCGACCGGTTGATCGGCGAGACCCTGCGGAAGCTGCGCGAGAGCGGCCTGTGGGATCAGGCCCTGGTGGTGGTCACCGCCGACCACGGGGTCAGCTTCACCAAGGGGGTGCAGGGGCGGGGCCTGGACTCGATCCGGGCCGCCCCGAACGAGGTGGCCTGGGTGCCGATGTTCCTCAAGACCCCGGGGCAGCGCGCCGGCCGGGTCGACGACCGCAACTGGGAGCATGTCGACCTGCTGCCCACGGTCGCCGAGGAGGCCGCCATCTCGCTGCCCTGGTCGGTGGACGGCCGCTCCGCCCGCCAGGCGCCGCGCGCCGAGGCCAAGGTGTTCTACGACCAGCCGGCCGAACCGCTCACCCTGCCCGGAGGGGTGCCGGACCCCCTGCCCCCGCCGGCCCCGCATCCGTTGGTCGGCACCGCCGTGGGCGAGGCCCCGATGGGCGGCACCGTACGCCTGGCCGGTCAGGACGGCTTCCGGGCGGTCGACCCGGACAGTGGCGAACTGCCGGCGCTGATCTGGGGCACCCTGCCCGAACAGGTGCCTGACGGCACCCTGCTGGCGGTGGCCGTCAACGGCACGGTGGCCTCGGTGGTGCCGGTGGTCGCCCCCGATCCGGGAGGTAGGCGCTTCGCCGCCCTGCTCGCCGACGACCGTTTCTTCCGGGCCGGGGCGAATCAGTTGGATTTGTACCTGGTCGATCCGGCCGGCACCCTCCGGCAGCTAGCCATCTCCTGAACCGTCGGAGCTGGCCAAACGGGTCTTGACTGAGTCCCCGCGCAGTGTTTTTCCGGCCGCCGATTTCCGTCTCAGAGGCGCTCTGCGTTCCTTTCTGTCCCGATGGTCGGGGTTTCCCTGCCGGCTGCTCGGGAAACGGGTGACGCATACCTCACCGCAGAACCACGGCGAGCGGTGTTGTCGCAACCGCAATTACGGTAGAAGCGAAGGCAATTCAACGTAGATCTGCCGGCGAAGCGAGGAAACACATGACGGAAGTCAAGCTCGATCACTCCGGCGGGCAGCTGTCGATGCCGGTACATTCCGCGGTCGAGGGCCCCGCCGGCATCGGTGTGGGCAAGCTCCTGAAGGAAACCGGACTGACGACGTACGATCCCGGTTTCGTCAACACCGCCGCCTGCTCGTCCGCGATCACCTACATCGACGGGGATGCGGGCATCCTGCGTTATCGGGGTTACCCGATCGAGCAGCTGGCCGAGAAGAGCTCCTTCCTGGAGGTCTCCTACCTGCTGATCTACGGTGAGCTGCCGACCAGCACGCAGCTTACCGAGTTCAGCGAGCGGATCCGGCGGCACTCGCTGCTGCACGAGGAGATGCGCCGGTTCTTCGACGGCTTCCCCCGGGACGCCCACCCGATGGCGGTGCTCTCCTCCGCGGTGAGCGCCATCTCCACCTTCTACCAGGACAGCCTGGACCCCTTCGACGCCCAGCACGTGGAGATGTCCACCGTGCGGCTGATGGCGAAGGTCCCGACCATCGCCTCGTACGCCTACAAGAAGTCCATCGGGCAGCCGCTGCTGTACCCGGAGAACTCCCTGGGCTACGTGGAGAACTTCCTGCGGATGACCTTCGGGGTGCCGGCCGAGCCGTACGAGGTCGACCCGGTGATGGCCCGGGTGCTGGACATGCTCTTCATCCTGCACGCCGACCACGAGCAGAACTGCTCCACCTCGACCGTACGCCTGGTCGGTTCCAGCAACGCCAACCTGTTCGCCTCGGTCTCCGCCGGGGTCAACGCCCTGTTCGGCCCGCTGCACGGCGGTGCCAACCAGGCCGTACTGGAGATGCTGGAGCGCATCCAGGCCGACGGCGGTGACGTGCAGTCCTTCGTCCGCAAGGTCAAGGACAAGCAGGACGGCGTCAAGCTGATGGGCTTCGGCCACCGGGTCTACAAGAACTACGACCCGCGGGCCGCGATCGTGAAGAAGGCCGCCCAGGACGTGCTCGGCCGGATGGCCAAGCCCGACCCGCTGCTGGACATCGCGATGCAGCTGGAGGAGATCGCCCTGGCCGACGACTTCTTCGTCTCCCGGCGCCTCTACCCGAACGTGGACTTCTACACCGGCCTGATCTACAAGGCCATGGGCTTCCCGACGAAGATGTTCACCGTGCTGTTCGCCCTGGGCCGGCTGCCCGGCTGGATCGCCCAGTGGCGCGAGATGATCAACGACCCGGAGACCAAGATCGGTCGGCCGCGCCAGGTCTACACCGGCGCCACCGAACGCGACTACCTCCCGCTCGACAACCGCTGACCGGTAAGGAAGGGCCCCTTCTTAACGCCTGGCGTAGAGAAGGGGCCCCTTCTTAACAAGCGACGACACAACACGACGGCCGCCGCCCCGATCCGGGGTCGGCGGCCGTCGTGGTCCGCGAGGAGGGGGTTTTGCCCCGCGGGCTAGTGGTACGGATGATCGTCCTCGCCACCGGCCGTGGTGGGCAGGGACCCGAGGACGTGGTCGATGACATGGATTCGGGCGTTCGTCGCCTGGTAGTCGGCACACAGGGTCTCCGCCTCGGTGCCGAACCGGGCCCCCGAACCCTGAGCGGTGACGGTGAGTTCGCCCTCGGCGAGGGTCCGCACGGTGCCGGCGGCGACCATCTCGGAGACCGACATCGGCCCGGTCACCAGGTGCTCGCGCAGCAACTCACGCAGCTCGTCGGTGTCGTGCAGCAGCAGTTCGTCGAGGTTGGTCCGGGAGAACTTCTCCGCGAACGCGTCGTCGGTGGGCGCCAACACGGTCACCCCGGTCAGCTCGCCGGCCATACCGGTGGCCCGGACCGCCGCGTCGAAGGTGGTCAGCACGGGAATCCACTGCACGGCCTGGTCGGCGGGCATGCCGGCGAGCGATTCCGGGTTCCCCGGCTCGGCGCCCGCCGGCAGCTCGGCGCAGAGTGGACCGGTGACGGTGAACGCGACGGGCGTGATCCCGTCGTCGCCCGTCGCGTTGTCACCGGTGCACCCCGTGACCGCCAGCAGCGTGGCCAGAGCCAACCCGGTGGCCGGGCCGGCCCGTCGGACCCGCCGTGGTGTCGGCCTCATGGTGTCGAGGAAGACGTCGGTCACGGTGTTCTCCACTCCGCACTTGGTGTACCGGCAGGCCGGGCGCGGAACCGGCCTGCCGGTACGTCTGTTACCGGTTGACGGTCAGCGGCTCAGAGGCGAGCGCACTGGCCGATCTTGAGGCCCCGAACGGTGTTGGGGGTCTCCAGGTTCACCGGCGTGACGGCGTTGCTGGTGCAGGTCAGCAGACCGGTGAGGTTGTTGCCCGCCACCAGCGGCGCCCCGATGACGCCGTTGGCCACGTCGGCCGGGCCGCTGGCCTTGGTGCCGTGCACCAGCACCGAGCCGTTGATCTTGTTGCCGACCATGATGACCGGGCCGGCGGTGTTGAGCACGTTGACCATCGCGTTGACCTTGCTGTCGGTCAGCACGAACCCGGCCGCGCGGTCAGCGTGGACCAGACCGTTGATCGTGCTGCCGGTGGCGATGAGCGTGGCACCCTTCTTCACCGTGATCGCGCCCCGCACGGTGGCGTCGGCGATGCAGGTGACACCGGAAACCGTCAGCGCACCCTTGCGGGTACCGGTCACGGTCGGCATGATCCGCTCGCCGGCGACCAGGCCGGCGACGGCCTGCTCGTCGAGCAGCAGCGGCACCAGGCCCCGCTGCGGCTGGGACAGCGGAACGATGTAACCGTCGGCGGTCTTGATGACCTTCCAGCCGTGCGCGGCGAGCCGCTGGGCCACCGTGGTGCCCTGGCCGCCCGGACCGTCGGTGCGGGCACCGTTGTACTGCTCCTCGGTGAGCTTGTACGCGCACGGCGCGTGCTGGAGGATGTTCTCCTCGCGCGGAGCGTCGACCGGCGGCGGAGCCTCACCCGGGTGCGGGGCGGGGTACGCCTTGATCTCCCGGGAACCCTCGAGGACGATCGGCCCGGTGTTCGCGGACTGGAACTTGATCGCGTCGGCCCGAGCCTTGTTGAGGTCCTTGAGGGCCGCCCCGTGGTACTGGAAGAACTGGTTGAAGGTCCAGAGCCCCGAGTAGGTCTTGCGGCGGCGGTTGGTGGCGGTGTTGGTCTCGCCCGGCCGGGTGGGGCCACCGGAGCTGCGCAGCTCCAGCAGCGAGTTGACCACGTTCTTCAGGCCGAGGGTGTTGCGCAGGATGGTCTCCTGACCCAGACCGACGGTGGCACCGGCGGTGCAGCCGTACGGGCAGGCCCACCAGCCGTCCTTGGCGCCCTCGGTGTACATGTGGCCTTCGATCATGTCCTGCGACTCGTCGAAGATGCCCTGGGCCACGTTGGCGTGCCGCGGCGACAGCATCGGCAGGTCACCGGTGTTGCTGTTGCCGTACTCGTGGCCGTCGTACCCGGCGATCGGCCGGTAGTCGCGGACCATCTCCGCGAAGGCCTGGGTCTCCGGCTGACGGATCAGCGAGTGGTCCCGGTTGAGGTCCTGACCGGTGGAGTTGCCCCGGCTGTTGGCCGCCCGGCCGTCCCCGTTGATCGTCGGGACGATCAGCACGGTGGTCTTCGACAGCAGGTCGAGCGTGCTCCGGTCCTGGGTGAAGGCCAGCTGGCGCGCCATGATGAAGCACGCCTCACGGTCGCCCGGCTCGTTGCCGTGCACGTTGCAGTTGACGACCAGCGGGCTGGTCGCGGCCACGGCCTCCGGGGTCGCCGGCGGCTTCGGGTAGCCGATGATGAACATGTTGATCGGCCGGTTGTGGACAGTGCGGCCGATCTCCGTCACGCGCACCCGGTCGCTCAGCTCGTCGATGGCCGCGGTGTACGCGTACTCGTTGACGTCGCTGGTGTACTGCGCGCCGAGGGTCTCCTCCCACTGGGTCCGCAGGTTCTGACCCGGGATGTTCGGGTCGCCCCAGTGCGGCTTGGTGGTAGCGGTGACCGCGGCCGAGTACGGCTGCGCCTCGGTGCCGAACCGCGCCCGGACCCGCCACTGGAAGCGGTCACCGGGAGCGAACCCGGCGTCGGCGAAGGTCGGCTTGTCGTTGTTGATCTGGCGGTTCGGCCGCCAGAGGCCGACGATCACGCCGTTGCCGGTCGCGGTGCCATCCTCCGCGACGGGCGTCCGCTCGATCTGGTAGTCGGTGGCCCCGTCGACGTGGGTCCAGGCCAGGGTCGCGTACCCGTCGCCCTGGACGACGCTCACGTTCTGAACCTGGTTCGGCTCCGCCTGGGTCTGAACGGCGGTGCCGGCCGACTGGCCGTGCGCCTGGGCGGGCAACGCCGTCACCGCGAGAACGGCGGCTAGCAGGCTGGAGAAGACACCGGCCCTTGTCCGTCTGTATCTCAAAAGGATCTCCAAACAGGAGGTATGGCTGGGTGTCGAACAGCACACCCGCCGTGGGCCTGTCGCGGGGTAGAGGGCTGGGAATCTTGAGGATGATCTGAGGTTGGCGGCAGCGGCCACCCTCGGCTCAGTCGACCCGCAGCCGATATCCGACCCCCCGTACGGTTTCCACCAGTCCGGCGTCGACCAGTTTGCCCCGCAGAGCTGCCACATGGACGTCCAGGTTGTGCCGGGTGGCCCAGGTGGTCTGCCACACCTCCAACTGCAACCGGTCCCGGGGCACCACCGTGCCGGCCTGCCGGGCCAGCGCCACCAGCAGATCGAACTCCTTGCGGGACAGCGCGATCTCGCGCTTGTCGATCCAGACCCGGCGGGCGTCGACATCGATGCGCAGCGGACCCACCTGAAGGGCGGTCGTGGCCCGCACGGTACGGCTGGTCCGGCGCATCACCGCGTCGATGCGGGCTTGCAACTCCACCATCGAGAACGGCTTCACCACGTAGTCGTCGGCACCGGCGCGCAGCCCGGCCACCCGGTCGTGTTCCTCGGCCCGGGCGGTGACCGCGATGATCGCGACCTCCTCGTTGTGCTGACGGATGCGCCGACACACCTCCAGACCGTCCCGGTCGGGCAGATTCATGTCGAGCAGAATGAGATCGACCGGCTCGGCCTCGGCCGCCTCGGCGGCCGTGAGCGCCTGCACCACCTCGTGCCCCCGTCGTCGCAGCGCCGAGGCCAGCCCCGCCGATACGCGCAGATCGTCTTCCACCAGGAGCACCCGCACTTGCATCCTCCTCGACCCGCCCCCGCTGGATGTACGCGAGTCTGTCGGATGTGAACGGCCGTTGACCAGTGCGGATGCAAGATCGTAACGACAGTTTCGGCTACCCGAACGGCCCCGAGGCCGCCTTCACGGCCACCGAGTCCCCGCTGACCGCACCCTGCCGCGCAGCCCCGCATCGACACCCGTGCCGTGAAGCCGTCCCGCCCTCAGCCCCGACGCCGTTACCGTCCGTACCGGTGCCGCCGCCCAACCACCCCACCTCCGTCCCCTTTGCTCTGCTTCAACCCACGCACAGGTCACCGACCGTGTTGGCGGTGGCGTCACCGCCCGCGCCCGTCCGCCGCATCCATGCAGCTCAAGGGCCGTTGCGTGGGTTGAAGCAGAGCAAAGGGGGAGCAGGGGAGTTCCTACTCCCGCCCGCCACATCACCCTCGGCACCGCCATGGCCGCAGGGCGACGCCAGAGACGGCAACCCCATGGCCGGCGACGCCGCAGGCAGCGACGTCGCCGGCAGGCAGTGCGCGGCGCGCGGAGGCAGGAACCCCGGGGGCGCGATGACCGGCGGGTGGGAGGGGTCAGCGCAGGCCGGCGGCGGCGAGCAGGTTGCCCTCCGGGACCGACGGGCGTGGCCGACCGTGGGCCATCTGCTGCGCCGCGCGTTCGGCGGCGACCGTGGGGGCCTGGGCGATGGCCGAGGCGTACGCGGAGGCGGTGCGGCTGGCGATCGCCGCCCACCCGTACTGCTCGTGCACCATCACCCGGGCCCGTCGAGCCAGGGTCCGGGCGTGCTCGGGGTCGGCCAGCAGGGTGTGCACGGCGTCGGTCAACGCCTGCGGGTCGTGGGGACGGAAGGTCACTCCGGTGACCCCCGGCTCGACGATCTCGGCGAGCCCGCCGGTCTCGGCCACCGCCAGCGGCGCACCGGCGGCGGCCCCCTCCAGGGCGACCATGCCGAACGGCTCGTAGATGCTGGGCACCACGAAGCAGTCCGAGGCGGCCATCACCGCCGGCAGATCCGTGCCACCGAGGAACCCGGGCAGGCTCACCGTGTCGGCCAGACCCAGCCGGTGCACGTCGGCCTCCAACTCGGCCCGGTACGGGCCGTCGCCGACGATCACCGCGCGCAGCCCGGGGTGCCGCTCCCGCAGCCGGGGCAGCCCGGCGAGCAGGTGCTGCACCCCCTTCTCGTACACCAGTCGGCCGGCGAAGGTGACCAGTGGACCCTCCCCGGCGAACCGGGCCCGGGCCTGCGCCACCGCGCTGGCCGGTACCCGCCAGCGGTGCGGCTCCACCCCGTTGGGCACCACGTCGACCCGACCGGCCGGCACCCCGAACAGGCCGGTCACCTCCTCGCGCATGTAACCGGAGCAGACCACCACCCGGGTGGACTCGCTGCCGAGCCACTGCTCGACCCCGTGGATGGTGCGGTTCATCTCGCCGGGCAACCAGCCCTGGTGCCGACCCGCCTCGGTGGCGTGGATGGTGCTGACCAGCGGCAGGTCGAGGTGATCGCACAGGGTCATCGCGGTGTGCGCGACCAGCCAGTCGTGGGCGTGGATGACGTCGTACCCGCCGGTCTGGGCGGCCCGCAGGGCGGCACGGGTGAGGGTGTGGTTGAACGCCATCGTCCAGGCCAGCAGGCTCTCCGTGGCCAGCGGAAAGGTCACCGGGTCCTCGGCGGCGCGGACTACCCGCACCCCGTCGACGTACTCCTCCAGCGGCGCGCCCTCGGCGTGACGGGTGACGACGGTGACCTCGTGCCCGGCGGCGACCAGGGCCACCGACAGGGCGTGCACATGCCGACCCAGTCCACCCACGAGCACCGGCGGGAACTCCCAGGACAGCATCAGGATGCGGTGGCCGCGCGGCGGTGTGGCCGGGCCGGACTGGGCCGGGAACTGGGCTCGTGAGATGAGGGTGGGCCGGTGGGACCGGTCCGTGGCGGTGGCGGTACGCCCGCCGATCCGCAGGGTCGTCACATCAGTCTCCGTCCGTGCAGGGAGGAACGCGCCGACTTCGGTGGCGGCGACAGAACAAACTGTGGGTTTTGGACGCGCGCAACAAGGAAACGTCATCTCTGCCGATTCCGCACCTTGAGGACGATCACAGTGACTGAGGGCACCATGCGGATTCACCCAGGGTCAGTCGGGCGGCCACCAGGCATTCATCCGATCGGATGGATTGGCGGCGGACCGGGCGGGGCATTACGCCGGCGCGCACCCGCCGGGTCCCCCGGACGGGTGGGTTCATGATGCGGGCGCGCTCATGATTCTTGCCTAAGGAGCGACATGCAGGTCTGGCCGGGCGAGCGGTACCCCCTCGGGGCGACCTACGACGGGATGGGCACCAACTTCGCGATCTTCTCCGAGGTGGCCGAGCGGATCGAGCTCTGCCTCTTCGACGAGTGGGACGTCGGCCATGAGCGCCGGGTCGAGCTGCGCGAGGTCGACGCGTACGTCTGGCACGCCTACATCCCCGGCCTCGGACCGGGGCAGCGGTACGGCTACCGGGTGCACGGCCCGTACGACCCCGCCAACGGGTTGCGCTGCAACCCGCACAAGCTGCTCATCGACCCGTACGCCAAGGCGATCGACTCCGACGTGCAGTGGGACCCGGCGGTCTACGACTACACCCTCGGTGAACCGGAGCGGATGAGCGAGACCGACTCGGCGCCCTTCATGCCGAAGTCGGTCGTGGTGAACCCCTACTTCGACTGGGGCAACGACGCCCCGCCGCGCATCCCGTACCACCGCTCGGTCATCTACGAGGCGCACGTACGGGGCCTGACCATGCGGCTGCCCGGCATCCCCCAGGAACTGCGCGGCACCTACGCCGGCATCGCCTCACCCCCGATGATCGAGCACCTGACCCGGCTGGGCGTGACCGCCATCGAACTGATGCCGGTGCACCAGTTCGTCCACGACCACCGCCTGGCCGATGAGGGGCTGCGCAACTACTGGGGCTACAACACCATCGGCTTCTTCGCCCCGCACCACGGCTACTCCGCCCTGGGCAACCTGGGCCAGCAGGTGCAGGAGTTCCGGGGCATGGTCAAGGCCCTGCACGCCGCCGGCATCGAGGTGATCCTCGACGTGGTCTACAACCACACCGCCGAGGGCAACCACCTGGGCCCGACGTTGAGCTTCAAGGGGGTCGACAATCCCAGCTACTACCGGCTGAGCGAGGAAGACCGGCGGTACTACGTCGACTACACCGGCACCGGCAACAGCCTGAACGTCCGCAACCCGCACTCCCTGCAACTGATCATGGATTCGTTGCGGTACTGGGTCACCGAGATGCACGTCGACGGGTTCCGCTTCGACCTGGCCGCCACCCTGGCCCGGGAGTTCTACGAGGTGGACCGGCTCTCCACCTTCTTCGAGGTGGTGCAGCAGGACCCGGTGGTCAGCCGGGTCAAACTGATCGCCGAGCCCTGGGACGTGGGCCCCGGCGGCTACCAGGTGGGCAACTTCCCGCCCCAGTGGACGGAGTGGAACGGCAAGTACCGGGACACCGTCCGCGACTTCTGGCGCGGCGAACCGGCCACCCTGGCCGAGTTCGCCTCCCGCATCTGCGGCTCCGCCGACCTGTACCAGGACGACGGGCGCCGCCCCTTCCACAGCATCAACTTCGTCACCTGCCACGACGGGTTCACCCTGGCCGACCTGGTGTCGTACAACGACAAGCACAACGAGGCCAACGGCGAGGAGAACCGGGACGGGGAGAGCCACAACCGGTCCTGGAACTGCGGGGTCGAGGGCGACACCGCAGACCCCGGGGTGCTGGCCCTGCGCGCCAGGCAGCGGCGCAACTTCATCGCCACCCTGCTGCTCTCCCAGGGGGTGCCGATGATCGGCCACGGCGACGAGTTGGGCCGCACCCAGCGCGGCAACAACAACGCCTACTGCCAGGACAGCGAGCTGGCCTGGGTCGACTGGGAGAACATCGACCACGACCTGCTCGACT
The DNA here is from genome assembly GCF_040643455.1 of Micromonospora sp. NPDC047134. NCBI lineage: Bacteria > Bacillati > Actinomycetota > Actinomycetes > Micromonosporales > Micromonosporaceae > Micromonospora > Micromonospora sp. NPDC047134. The sequence continues at coordinate 69,696 of NZ_JBEYUI010000017.1, read as the reverse complement.
TCACCCGCCGACTGGTCGCCTTCCGCCGCCGACACCAGGTGTTCCAGCGCCGCCGCTTCTTCACCGGCCTGCCGGTACGCGGCCGGGAGGTCGACGAACCCCTGCCCGACCTGGCCTGGTACACCCCGGACGGGCGGGAGATGACCGGTGAGGACTGGGGCAACGACTTCGGCCGCTCGGTGGCGTTGTTCGTCAACGGCGACGGCATCCGGGAACGCGGCCAGTACGGCCAACGTCACCACGACGCCTCCTTCTGGCTCTGCTTCAACGCCCACGACGCACCACTGGACTTCACCACACCGCCGGCCGAGTTCGGCCAACGGTGGGAGTTGGTCATCAGCACCGCCGAACCTGACCAGGACAAGGGCACCACCGTCGAGGCCGGCGCGACGATCTGCGTACCGGACCGGTCCCTGGTGGTGCTGGAGAGGGTCGCCTGAGATGACCGCGAAGCCCCTCGGCGCCACCTACCGGGTGCAGGTGCGCCCCGACTTCGACCTGGACGCCACCGCCGGCCTCGCCGGCTACCTGGCCGACCTCGGCGTCACCCACCTGTACAGCGCCCCGCTGCTGACCGCCGCCCCGGGCAGCACCCACGGCTACGACGTGGTCGACCACGGTCAGGTCAACCCGGAACTCGGCGGCGAACCCGCCCGGCAACGGCTGCTGCGGGCGCTGCGGTCCGTCGGGCTCGGCCTGGTCGTGGACATCGTGCCCAACCACGTAGGGGTAGCCGTACCGGCCGCCAACCCGGCCTGGTGGGACGTGCTGCGCCGAGGACGCGACTCGGCGTACGCGGACTGGTTCGACATCGACTGGGATCGTGGTCGCCTGCTGCTGCCGGTGCTCGCCGAGGACCCCGACGCGCTGGACGACCTAGCCATCGTCGACGGGGAACTGCGCTACCACGAGCACCGCTTCCCGATCGCCGAGGGCACCGGTGACGGCAGCCCACGGGAGGTGCACGACCGGCAGCACTACGAGCTGGTCTCCTGGCGGCGCGGCGACGCCGAGCTGACGTACCGCCGGTTCTTCGCCGTGGCCAGCCTGGCCGGGCTGCGGGTGGAGGATCCGACGGTGTTCGCCGCCACCCACGAGCTGATCCTGGCCTGGGCGGCGGCCGGCGAGATCGACGGCATCCGGGTGGACCACCCCGACGGGCTGCGCGACCCCGCCGCATACCTGGCCCGGTTGCGCGAGGCCGCCCCCGAGACCTGGCTGATCGTGGAGAAGATCCTGGAGTACGGCGAGGAACTGCCCGGCTGGCCGGTCGACGGCACCACCGGCTACGACGCCCTGGCGGCGGTCTGCGGACTCTTCGTCGACGGCGACGCCGAAGCCGACTTCACCGCCCTGGACACCCGGCTGACCGGCCGGGCCACCTCCTGGGCCGACCTGACCCACGACACCAAACTCGGCGCCGCCACCCGACTGCTGGCCGCCGAGCTGACCCGCCTGGCCGCCCTAGCCCCCGAGGTGGACCCGGACGCCGCCCGCGCCGCCCTGGCCGAGTTGGCCGCCGCCTTCCCGGTCTACCGCGGCTACCCGCCCGACGGGGTACGCCACCTGGCCAACGCCCGCGCCGAGGCCGGCCGCCGCCGCACCGACCTGACCGGGGCCTTGGACGCGGTCACCCGGCGGCTGCGGGACCCCGACGACGAACTGGCCCGCCGCTTCCCCCAGTTCACCGGCGCGGTGATGGCCAAGGGGGTGGAGGACACCGCCTACTACCGGTGGACCCGGTTCGTGGCCCTCAACGAGGTCGGTGGCAGCCCTGCCCACTTCGGCACCCTGCCCGGCCGGTTCCACCGCTTCGCCGTCGCCCGGCACGACCGCTGGCCGACCAGCATGACCACCCTGTCCACTCACGACACGAAACGCGGCGAAGACGTCCGCGCCCGGCTGGCCGTCCTGGCCGAAATGCCGCAGCGCTGGGCGCAACTGGTCACCGGCTGGATGGCGGCCGTGCCGCTGCCGGACACCGCCCTGGCCCACCTGCTGTGGCAGACCGCCGTCGGCGCCTGGCCCATCGAGCGCGAGCGCCTGCACGCGTACGCCGAGAAAGCCGCCCGGGAGGCCGCCGCCTCGACCGGTTGGACCGACCCCGACCCGGCCTTCGAACAGGCCATGCACGCCCTGGTCGACGCCATGTACGACGCCCCGACCGTCAGTTGCGAGCTGGCCGCCTTCGCCGCCGAGATCACCCCGGCCGGCTGGTCCAACTCGCTGGGGCAGAAGCTGATCCAACTCGCCATGCCCGGGGTGCCGGACACCTACCAGGGCACCGAGTTGTGGGACAACTCCCTGGTCGACCCGGACAACCGCCGCCCGGTCGACTTCGCCGTACGCCGGGAACTGCTGGCCCGGCTAGACGCCGGCTGGCAGCCGGCGGTGGACGCCACCGGCGCGGCCAAGCTGCTCGTGGTGTCCCGCACCCTGCGGGCCCGCCGGGACCGCCCGGAGCTGTTCGGCGACTACCAGCCGATGCTCGTGCACGGCCCGGCCGCCCGACACGCCGTGGCCTTCGACCGGGGTGGCGCGGTGGCCGTCGCCACCCGCCTGCCGCTGCGGCTGGCCGCCGAGGGCGGCTGGCGCGACACCACCCTGTCACTGCCCGTTAATCAGATGTCGTGCCTGTTCACCGGTCGGGTCTACAGTGATGGACGGGTCCGACTCGCGGACCTGTTGGCCACATATCCCGTCGCTCTGCTGGTGCCCACCACCTGACCCGGGAGGCTGCGTCATGTCCGAATTCACGGTCTGGGCGCCCGAGGCGAAACGGGTACGGCTACGCCTGCCCGACGCCGACCACGAAATGAGAGTAGGCCGGGACGGCTGGTGGCATGTCGAGGTGCCTGACGCCGCCACCGACTACGCCTACCTGCTGGATGACGACGACCAGGCCCTGCCCGACCCCCGCTCGGCGTGGCAGCCCTTCGGGGTGCACGGCCTCAGCCGCCGCTACGACCACTCGGCCTTCGCCTGGACCGACGGCACCTGGACCGGCCGGCAACTGCCCGGCAGCATCCTCTACGAACTGCACGTCGGCACCTTCACTCCCGAGGGCACCTTCGACGCCGCGATCGGCAAGCTCGACCACCTGGTCGACCTCGGGGTCGACATGATCGAACTGCTGCCGGTCAACGCCTTCAACGGCGAACACAACTGGGGGTACGACGGGGTCTGCTGGTTCGCCCCCCACGAACCCTACGGCGGCCCGGACGGGCTGAAACGGCTGGTCGACGCCGCCCACGCGCGCGGTTTGGGGGTGGTTCTCGACGTCGTCTACAACCATTTCGGGCCCTCCGGGGCCTACGCGCCGCGCTTCGCGCCGTACCTCAGCGACCGCACCACCCCCTGGGGGCAGGCCGTCAACCTGGACGGCCCGCACTCCGACGGGGTACGCCGCTTCATCCTCGACAGCGTGCTGATGTGGCTGCGCGACTACCACCTGGACGGGCTGCGCCTGGACGCCGTGCACGCCATGCCGGACACCCGCGCGGTGCACCTGCTGGAGGAGATCGCCGTCGAGGTCGAGAGTCTGTCGGTGCACCTGGGCCGCCCGCTGTCCCTGATCGCCGAATCCGACCTCAACGACCCTCGGCTGATCAGTCCACGTGAAGCCGGTGGCTACGGCCTGCAAGCCCAGTGGAACGACGACGCCCATCACGCCCTGCACACCCTGCTGACCGGGGAACGGCAGGGCTACTACGGCGACTTCGGCACCATGGAATGCCTGGCCGAGGTGCTGACCGGCGCCTTCTTCCACACCGGCACCTGGTCCAGCTTCCGCAACCGCCAACACGGCAGGCCCGTCGACCCGCGTACCCCCGGGCACCGCTTCGTGGCGTACCTGCAGAACCACGACCAGATCGGCAACCGGGCGGTCGGTGACCGCCTCTCGGCCTCCCTGTCGCCCGGGCTGCTCCGGGTGGGGGCGGTGCTGCTGATGGCCTCCCCCTTCACCCCGATGATCTTCATGGGGGAGGAGTGGGCCGCCTCGACCCCCTGGCAGTACTTCACCTCCCACCCCGAACCCGAGTTGGCCACCGCCGTGGTGCTCGGCCGCCGTCAGGAGTTCGCCACCCACGGCTGGTCCGCCGAGACGGTGCCGGACCCCCAGGACCGACAGACCTTCGTACGCTCCCGGTTGGACTGGGCCGAGCTGGACAAACCCGAACACCGGACGATGTACGACTTCTACCGGCGGCTGATCGCGCTGCGGAAGTCCCGGCCCGAGTTGTCCGATCCGCATCTGTTCGCCGTCGAGGTGCGGCACGGGGACCGGTTCCTGGTGATGCGCCGGGGCGGCTGCCTGGTGGCGGCGAACCTGGCCGACAAGCCGCAACGGGTGACGTTGCCGGGGGTGGCCCGCCGGGTGCTGCTGGCGACGGCCGAGGGAGTCACGGTGACCCGAGACCGCATCGACCTACCAGCAGAAACGGCCGCGATCGTGGCGCTGTGAGCAGGCGCAACAGGGGTTCCGAAGCGGGAAGCGGAGGCCAGGCGCGTTTCGTATGAGGAGTCGGCAGAGGGAGTAATCCCGAGCAGTCCTTGAGAGGACAGCGCAACTTTCGCTCCATCAGTCAGATATTCGACACTTGAGAGTGCTGCATGCCTGTATGGGGGATAATTCCGGCTCCTGAGCTTATGGGTCTTGGCGGAGGACTGCGAACCCATGAGGGATGGCCAAGAGTCGGTCGTAAGATTTGAGTTTTGCCAAGCTGCAACCTTGAGGTAAGTGAACCTAGCGGAGAGAGTGAATTGTCCCGAGCAAAGTCTGGAACGGCGCGGCAGTCGGTTCGAGGTCGCCAACCTTCTGAAAATCGACGGATCGCTCGATTAACGGTTATTGGAACGGTCGCGGCAGCGGCAATATCTGCCTGTGCCGCCATAGCTGTGGCCGTCATACCCCCACTTTTTACTGACGAGTCGAAAGATGTTGAGGATTCCGGTAAGGGGGAGGTTGAAGTTGTAGCGACTGCAAATGCAAATGGTAGCCAAGCTCCACTGACTATAGCCGTGCAGCAGTCTGACGAGTATTGCCGAGAAGGGTGGGTCGTTCCGGGTGATTCGAAACTCCTCGCGGAGCCACTCCCGGCCAGTGAATACATTGATTGGCCATCTTGGGCCCGGCGGGAAGGGGCGGTCCGAAGCAATAGACATGAAGTTGTGCTGACTGTTCAGGGGACTTCCCAGGCCAGGGTCGTGATCGACCGCATTCGGGTGGCTGTGCTTGAGCCTCGTCGCCTTCCGATTCGTGGCACCCAAGTCCGTGTGCTCTGTGGAGAGCCATTTGAGTATCGATACTTGGAGGCGAACCTAGATAAGAATCCACCTACCGTTACGTCGAAGACAACCGGCAGTATTAGTGGCGAGGCGGACGTTCGCCTCGATCCCGCCAAATTCCCGTATCAAGTGGCGATCGATGAAGCGGAGAGCTTTGTCATCTCGAGCGTTGTGTCGAAGTATGACGTCGACTGGCGGATCGAGGTAGATTGGTCATCGCAAGGCCAAACTGGGACGATGGTGGTGGATGACAATGGTCAGCCATTTCGTACGAGCAGCACATCGAATGCGCTGGCCAAATGCGTTTGGGCGGATGCTGGGGGATTGATTTCGGACTTGTCCTCGAACTGTAGCCGGTAAAGATGCTCAGCCACGAGTAGGGCTGCCGGTATCTGTCAATGGCATCTGGGCTCGGAGCGAGCAGCCTGAATCGTCCATCGACCTTCGGGTCGACGCGCTCACTCGATGTATGTCAATACTTCAGCCGGGGTCCGGTCATGGCTGGGCGTGGGCAGCGGCAGCCGAGCGACGAGAGTAGGAAGCCTCCGATGTTCCTTGTCGCCCGCTAATCGCACTTCCATGCGCCTGCCAGTGTGTTTGCCTGGGGCTATCTCCGGAGGGTCCGGAGCTGGCGTCGTTCCGTGTGAGCATCAATGGCATGTGGGCAGGCAGAGTACCGTCCAGTAAGTAGGCACGCGAATCGTTCGATGTTGGCCGAATCGGCGACATGGAAGTGGGTGCAGCCATGGTCCAGAATGCGGACACCGTAGGGGCGAGGATCCGCTACTGGCGGATGCGCCGGGGCGGGATGTCTCAGGCCGTCCTCGCTGGGCTCGCTGGCGTCAGTCAGCCTTATGTCTCACAGATCGAGTCGGGTCGGAAGACCATCGACCGGCGATCTACTCTCGTGTCCTTCGCCGCAGCACTACAGGTCACCGTGGCTGATCTGCTCGGACAGGGCACGGAGCCGGGCGATCCGGCCCGCGAGGGTGCCGCCGAGTGCGTACCGGCGATCTGGTCCGCGCTGATCGAGATCGAGGATGGCGAACGTCGGCCGCCGACTCGTTCGCAGGAGCAGTTGACGGCAGACCTGGCGCGCACTGATCAGCTTCGCAACCTCTGCAACTACCCGGCGATGGCGCGGATGCTTCCCGATCTGTTGCTGGAGTCTGCTGCCGTGGGCGGCACCGTGCTCGCTCAATCGGCCTACCAGGCTGCGACATGTCTGCGGCACCTCGGATACCGCCATCTGGCGCTGAATGCGGCTCGCGTCGCCGTATCCGCGGCCGAGGAAGCCGAGCATCCCGCGTGGCTCGGTGCGGCACGGTTCGCGTACGTGCAGAGCCTGCCGATCGAGTCCGCTTCGCTCGCTGTCCGGGCCGCAGGCCGATCGCTTGTCGAGTTGCAGAACGACGCTGGTGATGAGCGGGTGCGGCAGATGCTCGGCCAGCTTCACCTGTCGGCGGCCCTGACCTCGACGGTGGACGGCCGGGCCGACGTCGCCCGGGACCACCTTGCCGAGGCGAGCCGTGAGGCGGCGAGCCTCGGGGATCCGGCGGACGGTGGCGGCTTCAACGGGTGCGGGTTCGGTCCGACCAATGTGGGTCTCTGGAGGATGTCCATCGCCGCAGAGCAAGGCGAGATGGGCAAGGTGATCGAACTGTCCCGGACGGTACGGCCTCAGATCCTCGCGGCCACCAATCGCCAACTGTCGTACTGGCTCGACCTGGGTCGGGCGTACGCCGACACCGGCCGTCGGGATGCCGAAGCGCTGGGCGCCTTCGTGCAAGCCGAGCGGGTCGCACCCATACCGTTTGCACTGAACCCGCTTGCCCGCGATGCCGTGGTGACCCTTGCCCAGCGGGCGAGGCGTCGGGCTGTCTCGGATGATCTGCGGCTGCTTGCTGGCCGGATGGGCATTCGCCTGGCTGTATAGCTGCTGGTAATCATGTAATTACCGCATTGCCCTAACGTCCGGTTCGGGAAGGCGTCGCCTTTTTCGGCCAGATGAGACGGCGAGCAGCCCCTGATCACTATCTCCACGGCCGAGTCTGTTGGAGGTCGGGATGCCAGGTCGGGACAACGAGTCGGTCAGCAGGGGTGAGCAGATTCAGGCGGCGGAGCGGGAGGCGGCGAAGCGGCGGCTGTTGGAGCAGGCCGAGGCGGAGCGCGTACCGATGGAGGAGACCACTCGGGCGGTGCCGGATCGGCGGTGGCGGCGTGACCGGCCGCAGTGAGGTGCCGATCGGCCGCCGGGTGGCGCAGTGGCGGATGCGGCGGCGGATGACGCAGCAGGGCCTCGCTGACCGGCTGGGCAAGTCCAAGAGCTGGGTGGACAAGGTGGAGCGGGGTGCCCGTCGACTCGACAGGTTCTCGGTGATCCAGGCTATCGCCGAGGTGCTGCGCATCGATCCGGCGGTGCTGCTTGGCCAGCATTCGCCGTCGGTCGGTGCCGACGTACGCGATGGGTTTGACGGGGTACGAGCGGCGCTCGCGCGGTACGGGGTCTTCGAGGCGTCGGCGTGTCAGGTGCCGGTGGCGGAGCTGCGTCGGCGGGTGGGACACGCCTGGTTGAGCTTTCAGCATGGGCAGTACGCCCAGGTGGTGCGGGCGCTGCCCGGACTGCTGGACGCCGTGCAACTGTCGTCGGGGTCGGAGCACGGCGAGTTGCCGGTGCAGGCGTACCGGGTCGCCTCCTCGGTGCTGGTGAAGCTGGGTGAGGCCGACCTCGGGTGGCTGACCGCCGACCGGGCGGTGGCGGCGGCCGGCGAGGATGCGGTGTTGGCGGGTACGGCGGCCATCTCGATCGGGCAGGCGCTGCGGCTCGCCGGTCGGCAGCGGCTGGCGCTGGCGGCCACCGTTGCCGCCGCGCAGCGGCTGACCAGCGCTGCGACCCGACCTGAGGTGTCGTCGGGTCGGCGGGCGCAGGAGTTGGCGGTGGGTGGGACGCTGCTGCTCCAGGCCGCTCTCGCCGCTGCGGGCTGCGGCGATCCTGGGCAGGCCGGGGTGCTGCTCGACCAGGCCGCAGCGGTGGCGAGCCGGGCCGAGGTCGCCGACGATCCGTACGGTACGAGTTTCGGGCCGGTCGCCGTGGAGTTGGCGCGGGTGGTGGTGGCGGTCGAGCGGGGTGCTGCGGCCGAGGCGGTCGGTCGGCACGAGCTGTTGATCCGGCGGGACGGGTGGCGGCGGTTGTCGGCCGAGTACCGGGGCGCCTACCTGGTGGACGCCGCGCGGGCGTACCTGCTGCACGGTGACCTGGCCGGGGCTGGCCGGATGCTGGTCGCGGCGGATGGTGTCGCGCCCGCTGAGGTCCGGTTGCGCCCCTCCGCGCATACCCTCCTCGCCGAGCTTGCCCGGGGTCGCCCCGCCCCACCCGGCGTGACCCGCCTGGCTACCCTCGTCGGCCTAACCCGCTGACCATCCCACCGCCCCCACCGCCGTGACGCTCGCAAGATCACGCTCGATGTGGGATCGAGTGGTCTCGTTGCGTAAGTGAGGCCACTCGATCCCGGATCGAGCGTGATCATGAACGTGATGCGGCGACCAACGACGCTCGTCACTCCGATGCTGGTTCAGCGGCCGGCGCGTTTCCAGGCGCGGTAGAACTCCTTGTAGAGGAAGCGCTGCACCGGCGTGCCCGTGGCGGAGACCTGCTTGCCGAGCGCCCGTGCTCCGATCCACATGCCGGCCACCTTGGGGACACCAGGCACCGATTCGGTCACCGAGGCTACTCCGTTGACCAGTTCCTGCTCTACCGGCGAAAGCACAACCTTGCGCAGGCCGAGTCGTTCGAGTAGCTGCCGCTTCGCGCCGTTGATGTCGCGGGCGAGGCGGAGGTAGTCCTCGTCGGTGACACAGCGGGCGACAGCAGCGCGCAGGTCGGCGGCCTTGTCGCGATATTCGGCGATGCGGGCGACAACGAGGTCGACCCAGGCGCGTTCGCTCAGCTGGCCGGTTTCGTCCTGCTGCCAGAGCCGGCCACCGAGCAGTGGTAATTCGAGTTCGAGAAGCTGCACCCGGTGGGTGTCGCTGTCGTCCGCCGCCGTGACGAGCGACTGGTGGATGCCGCGGATTGCCTTGATGACGTCGAGCACCACAGTCTCGGTGGCACCCTCGGTGGACAGGTCAAAGGTCAGCAGGAAATCGCGTCGGACGGGATGTGCCTGGTAGGAGAGGCTGGTGGCATCGGCACGCGCCTGATATTTGAGCCCGCGCGCCAGGGTCGCCGCGACGTAGACCTCCTCGCCGGAGGGTGCCATGGACTGAAGGGGCCCTCGCAGCACGATCGATGCCGCTCTCGCCCAAGCGCCGAAAGGGTCGTCCTCCACCCCGTCGGGTGTGGCGATGCGATCCGAGTGGTGGCCGACCACGCGGACATTGGCTGCCTGGAAAGCACACCAGCCGTGGATACGCTTCGACAGTGAGTTGCGCTGATCAGGCAGGGCATCGTCGCAGGCGACCGCCTGTTCGATGAACTGGCTGAGGACCTTGTGGCCGCGCCAACTCTGCAACTCGTGCAGCGCCATGTCCTCGGCGTCGCGCACCCGACTGGTCTCGTGGACGTCCAACTGCAATGGATGTAGCAGCCCAGCGTCGGCCAACGCCCGGAGGAGGTGCGGCTTTCCACCGAAATCGGCGGCCGAAGGGCGGGCGAGCACCGGGTGGGCCACCCATACCCGTTCCATGAAGATCAGGGATTGGATCAGCTCGACAAACGCTTGGCGGGCGAACGGATCGTCAGGCCGGCTGACCCGGTTCTGCGCAACGACGAAGTCCTCGGCACTGATGATCGATGTGACGTCTACGAGGACTTCCGTATTGCGGTGGGGGAGCCCTGCGCCTGCTCTACGAACCACTTGACGGCCTCCGGGCGACCCATCACGGTGCTGGCGAACGTCGGCTCTGGTTGGGCAAGTGTTGCCATGGATACGGGGAGATGCCGAACCCCTTTCGCATCCGTGGACATTAGACCGACGATCTCACCGACACACAAGCCTGCGAGACCGTCCCAGACCTTCTGTCGAGGACGGTAGAAGAGGTCGAAGCGCGGCGCATCGGCCGCGAAATCGGTGAGATCCACGGCGGTACGCAGCATGTCCAGCGTCTGTGATGTGGTCCGCGTCTTCAGGGTGTAGCCAGCCGCAGCCATAGCGGTCTCGTGTGGTGGGGCTTCGGAACGAGCGCTACGAGTCAGGGATGCGACACGAACCGGTTCGTTGATGTGTCTCGCCGGTCTGCCGTTGACCGTGATCGTGCACTCAGCCTGGGACGCGACCACCACGATCGGTGTGCGGTCGGTCCCCAACTCGGGTGCGACGATGAGCGTGGCGACCGGTTCCCGTCGTTCTAGCAGGCAGATCACGGAACAGAACTCCGCGCTGCTGGGATTGACGAACTCGGCTGTGCCGTCGATCGGGTCGATCACCCAGATCCGCTCGGGCTCCTCGTCCTCACCGGGCCGCCAGGTACCGCTGCCGGACTCCTCCGCCAGCACCCGAGCAACCGGATCCAGGGCCCGGATTCGGTTGATAATCAACTCTTCAACCGCTAGATCGGCCTCGGTGAGCAGGGTTTGGTCGGCCTTCTCCTGCACGTCCAAGTCGGCCACCCGCGACCGGTACGCCGCGAGTACGCCCAACAGTTCTGTGGCTAGGTCGGTCCACAGCTTGTCAAGATTCATCGGCTCGACTCTCCTCGCGACCGGCTCGACGGGGCCACTCGATCGATGGGGTCATCATTCCACTCTGGCGCTGATCCGCTGAGTGACAGATGAGGGTCACAGCTCAGCACATTCACCATCGCGCCGGATTGCCTGCCGGTGTCGGCCCCGGCACACGATCATCGACGTGGCCTTTCCAGGGACACCCGGCGTCGGGCCACCCTGGTCTGCCTCACCCGCTGACCGGCCACGATGCCTCTAGGGACTCCCGCGCTATGGTGACGAAGGCGTCGCGTCGCTCTGTGCGGGATCGGAGGGCAGCGAGGTGCTCGGCATGGTTGCTTTCCGCCAACGGGCCGCTCTCGTCAGCACCCTCCCGGCGCAGTCGGCGCTGGTCGGCGTACTCCTTGTTGATGCTGCGCACCGTGTGCCCGGCGGCCTGCGCCACCAGGTTCGGACCGACCAGCAGCACCAGGTTGTACGCCTCGTCGAGGGCGCGCAGCGCCGGGTACGGCAGCACCTCGCCCGGTGCGGTTTCCGGCCCGACCCATCCGGTGTCCAACGCCCGGTAGGCGCGGTCGCAGGCGGCCAGGAAGCTGACGTAGGTGTCCCGCCGCTCCTGGTTCCGGCGCAGTGCGCGCTGGTCTGCGCGCTCCTCCCGGGCCGCAGCGAGTTGGCCGGCGGCCTGGCGTCGCACGGTCAGCGCGGTGACCAGGCCGGTGAGGCCGGCGGCCGTCAGGGTGGACAGCGATGTGATCAGGGCGATGGCGACCGTCTCCCGCATGTCGCGTGATCTTGCCGCAAGATCGTGCTCGATGTGGGATCGAGTGGCCTGGGGACGCTACATGACCACTCGATCCCACATCGAGCGTGACCATGACCGCGTGTGGGCTCGTCCAGGTCGGGTAGAGGGGGACGACAAGGACGAGTTCGACAAGCGGAGGTTGATGATGACCGCAACCAAGCCGGAGCAGGATGTCATTGATCTGCTCGTTGAGCAGCACGAGCAGATCAAGTCGCTGTTCGCGGAGGTCAGGGAGAGCGAGGGGGAGGCCAAGCAGCAGGCATTCCAGGATCTCGTACGCCTGCTGGCCGTGCACGAGAGCGCCGAGGAGCAGGTGGTCCATCCGGCGGCGCGGGCCGATGCCGGGGACGCGGTGGTCGACGCGCGGCTGCGCGAGGAGAGTGAGGCCAAGCGCGAGCTGTCCGAGCTGTACGACATGGGTACCGCGGCACCGGGGTTCGACGCCCGGTTCGCCGCGTTCGAGCAGGCGGTGCTGGCGCATGCGCGGCATGAGGAGCAGGAGGAGTTCCCGCAGTTGCGGCGGGACACCGATCCGCAGCGGCTGCGTCAGATGGCTGGTGCCGTGCGGGCCGCCGAGGCGGTCTCACCCACCCGGCCCCACCCGGCGGCCGGTGAGTCGCCGGTGGGCAACATGCTGCTCGGGCCGCCGGTGGCGGTGTTCGACCGGATGCGCGACGCGGTCCGCGACTGGCGTCAGTCGCACGAAAGGTGACCCGAGGCCCAGCTGTACCAGGGCAAGATCGTGCTCGATCCCGGATCGAGTGGCATCTCACGGAGGCTAGGCCACTCGATCCGGGATCGAGCGTGATCATGTGAGGGCCAGGGAGGAATCAGACCCAGGGGGCGGTCGGGTACCAGGGGATGATCTCCCGGCGGGCGAGCAGGCGGACGTCCCAGTAGAGGAACATGAAGGCGCCCGCGATGATGAACGCCACCGCGATGGTGGTGGCCATTCGGGTCGGCTTGGCGGCGAACCAGCGCTGGAGTCGGCTACCGGCGAACCAGGTCAGCAGCAGGAACAGGATCGCCATGACGACGATGTTGCCGATCGACTGGAGGGTGAACGCCGCCGCGCCGTACAGCGGGTTGCCGCTCTCCGCGGCGTCGCGGAACATCTGCCGGAACAGCGGGAAGGGCCGTCCGATCAGGAACCCGCCGATGAGGACCCCCATGAAGACCAGCGGGGCGTTGGGGTAGCGCTGGGAGATCCGGGCGAAGGGGTCCGGTACCACCTTCAACGCGGCCAGCCCCAGGTAGATCATGACCAGGCCGATGATGCCGTAGACCACCATGGACTGGATGCTGCGTGGCGACAGTGAGCCGGGCACGTTCGGGGCGGTGGAGAACTGCGGCATCGCCGTACCGACCAGACCGACGATCACCCCGTACAGGGCGGAGATCGCGATCATGCCGACCGCCATCCAGCCCAGCGGGCGCAGCGGCGCCACGGCCCGGCTCAGCCGGCTGTCGGAGGAGCCGGTCAGCGGTGCCAGAGCGCCGAAGGCGGCGATGTTGCAGGCGGTGAAGGTGCCGGCTACCCCGGAGACGAACGCGAAGATCACGCCCGCCACGGCCCCGCTGATCGGGGTCTCCTTGGCGTCGTGGCCCAGCAGGGTGTTGGCCACGTTGTCGCCGATGGTCGAGTCCACGAACTCCGCCGACCAGACGACGGTGAGCAGGAAGCCGCCCAGCAGGCTGAGCAGGATGATCAACCCGCGGCGGCGGGGGACCTCTCCGGGGGCGAACAGGGAGGTGGCGCGGGAGTCGGAGGGCAGCCGGAGGGTGTCGGCGGCCCGGGGAGGGCGAGAACGGCGATCGGCCTGCGTCACGGAAAGACTCCTCAGCATCACAGAGGGTGAGAAATTGATGATGCTGGATTATCCGCGTGTGCCTTTCTCCTCGATTGCGCTATGTAATGCCGGAACGACCGATGGTGAGGGCTGGTCGGAGTGGCGACATCACCCACCCCGGCTTGCATGGGTATACGGCGTGGTGCATACTCTTCCTTGTGTCCAAGGTTCTGACCTCCCTGCCCATCGGTGAACGTGTCGGCATCGCCTTCTCCGGCGGCCTCGACACCTCGGTCGCGGTCGCGTGGATGCGCGACAAGGGGGCGATCCCCTGCGCCTACACGGCCGACATCGGCCAGTACGACGAGCCCGACATCGCCTCCGTGCCCGGCCGCGCCCTCAACTACGGCGCCGAGCTGGCCCGGCTGGTCGACTGCCGGGCCGCCCTGGTCGAGGAAGGGCTGGCGGCGCTGACCTGCGGGGCCTTCCACATTCGCTCGGGCGGGCGGGCCTACTTCAACACCACTCCGCTGGGCCGGGCGGTCACCGGGACCCTGCTGGTGCGGGCCATGGTCGAGGACGACGTCCAGATCTGGGGTGACGGCTCCACCTTCAAGGGCAACGACATCGAGCGGTTCTACCGCTACGGCCTGCTGGCCAACCCGCAGCTGCGGATCTACAAGCCGTGGCTGGACGCCGACTTCGTCACCGAACTCGGCGGGCGCAAGGAGATGTCGGAGTGGCTGCTGGAACGCGGCCTGCCCTACCGGGACAGCACCGAGAAGGCGTACTCCACCGACGCCAACATCTGGGGCGCCACCCATGAGGCGAAGACCCTGGAGCACCTGGACACCGGCATCGAGACGGTCAACCCGATCATGGGGGTCCGGTTCTGGGACCTGTCGGTGGAGATCCCCACCGAGGACGTCACCATCGGCTTCGACCAGGGCCGCCCGGTGACCATCAACGGCAAGGAGTTCGCCAGCGCGGTCGACCTGGTGCTGGAGGCCAACGCCATCGGGGGTCGGCACGGGCTGGGCATGTCCGACCAGATCGAGAACCGGATCATCGAGGCCAAGAGCCGGGGCATCTACGAGGCCCCCGGCATGGCGCTGCTGCACGCCGCGTACGAGCGGCTGGTCAACGCCATCCACAACGAGGACACCCTGGCCAACTACCACAACGAGGGTCGCCGCCTGGGCCGGCTGATGTACGAGGGCCGCTGGCTGGACCCCCAGGCGCTGATGCTGCGCGAGTCGTTGCAGCGCTGGGTGGGCACGGCGGTCACCGGGGAGGTGACGCTGCGGCTGCGCCGGGGCGAGGACTATTCGATCCTGGACACCACCGGCCCGGCCTTCAGCTACCACCCGGACAAGCTGTCGATGGAGCGTACGGAGGACTCGGCCTTCGGCCCCTCCGACCGCATCGGCCAGCTCACCATGCGCAACCTGGACATCGCCGACTCGCGGGCCAAGCTGGAGCAGTACGCGAACCTCGGCATGGTCGGCGGCGGCTCCCCGCAGCGGATGGTCGGCGCCGCCCAGGCGGCCTCGACCGGGCTGATCGGCGCGATGCCGCAGGGTGGCGCGGAGGCCATCGCCTCCCGGGGCGTGGCCCCGGCGGAGGACGCGGCCCTCGACCGCGCCGCCATGGAGTTCGGCGTCGACTGACCGTCCCTGCCGGGACCGACTCGCCACCGGCCAGCCCTGTAGCGGCTGGCCGGTGCAGTCGCCGGTGAACCAGACCGTCAGATGGTGACCACGATCTTGCCCGCCGGGTGCCCGGAGCGCAGGTGGCGGAGGGCGTCGGCCGCCTCGGCCAGCGGATAGCAGCGGTCGACCGGCGGGGTGAGCGCGCCCGAGGTGATCAGGTCGCGCAGTTCGTCGAGGTCCTCACTGCGCTCCATCGCACTGACGTTGCGCAGTCGATGGCGGATGAACAGGGACAGCAGCGGTGCGCCGAACATCTGCCGGCCGTACCCGCTGAGCAGCCCACCCCGGGTGTACGTGCCGCCGACCAGCGCCAGGGTGCCGCCCGGGGTGAGGGCGCGGCGCATCAGCGACAGTAAGCAGTCGCCGCCGGTGTCGATGACCACGTCGTACACCGGGCCGTCCCGGTCGACCTCCTCGCGGGTGTAGTCGAGCACCTCGTCGGCGCCGAGGGAGCGGACGAAGTCGGCCCTGGCGGGGGCGCAGACCCCGGTGACGGTGGCGCCGTACGCCTTGGCGATCTGCACCGCCTGTGATCCGACGCCGCCGGAGGCCCCGATCACCATGACCCGCTGCCCCGGCCGCACTGTGCCGCTGTCGCGTACGGCGCGCAACGCCGTCATCCCGGAGACCGGCACCGCGGCGGCCTGGGCGAAGGACAGGTTCGCCGGCTTGTGGGCCAACCGTCGTTGCGAGGTGCCGACGAACTCGGCGTACGACCCGCGTAGGCAGGTGCCGAACACCTCGTCGCCCGGCCGGAACCGGGTGACCCGGGGACCGACCTCGGTCACCACCCCGGCCAGGTCCCGGCCGCGTACCGCCACCCGAGGGCGGCGCAACCCGCTGGCCAGGCGCACCACGTACGGCTGACCGGCCATGAGGACCCATACCCCGGGGTCCACCCCGGCCGCGCGTACCTGCACGAGCACCTCGTCGTCGCCGACGGAGGGCCGGTCCACCTCACCCAGCCGCAGTCCCTCGGGTGGTCCGTAACTGTCCTGAACGATGGCCCTCACGGTGCCACCTCCTCGGAGTCGGGGTACTGGAACACGTCGTCGAGCCGTACGCCGAACACCCGCGCGATCCGGAAGGCCATCTCCAGGGAGGGGGAGTAGCGCCCCTGCTCGATGGCGATCACGGTCTGTCGGGTCACCCCGATCCGTTCGGCGAGATCGGCCTGGGTCATCTCGTCGTGGGCGAAGCGCAACGCCCGGATGGTGTTGGTGACGCGGGTCGGTTTCACCACTGCGGAACACCCCTGCGGTAGACGATCACCTTCGCCAGGGAGCCGATCACGGCCGACAGGGCGAAGCAGAGGTAGATGACGTTGGCGATCCAGAACCAGTGCCACTCGGCCATCGCCATCAGCATCGCCGACACCGCGCCGATGATCACGAACGCCTGGCCGACATGGTCACCGAGGCGCCCGATCTCCCGGTCGCGGACATCTTTGACCCGGGAGGCACGCGGGTTGGCCATGCCCATCACGATCTCGGCCACGATGCTCGCGACCATGGCCCCGCCGACCGTCCAGAGCAGCGCGCCGACGTAGGGCACCGCGGTGAGCGACCCGCCGTCCTGTCGACCCAGCACGACCGCCACATAGCCGGCGTACGCGATCACGCTGACCACCAGCATGATCCAGGCCCGTTTCTCCTCGTGCGTCATGACGGCCTCCCGAGGTAAAGAATCTTTGACATCCTCAGAGTAAGGCGTTCTTGACACCATGTCTAGAAAGCTTTACATGAGAGTTGTTGGCGGGCGGTGTTTGGCCGCGAGGGCCCGGCGGCAGCGGGGGTTCACCGCTGGTTCACCCGGAACGCAAAGCTGATTCATAGCCTCGCCCGGTTGGATGTGCTGGTCCCTGTCCCCGCAGAGATCGGCTCACCTGCATGCGCTCGTGGCTCCGTCGGGCTACCTCTCCCGCCCAAGAACCGCCGCCAGCCCGCGCACCGTCCACCCCCGATGGTGGACCGGAGACCGGTGACGACCGGGGCGGCCATGCGCTGCGGGCACCGAGCAGGTTGCACGCCTTCAACCGGTACGAGATCAAGTATCTGGTGCCGACCGGCGACGTCCCGGCGTTGCGCGAGCGGTTCGCCGCCCGGATGGACCGGGACAGCCACGGCGGCGACACCGGGTACGGCGTGTGGAGCGTCTACTACGACACCGCTGAGCTGCGCTTCTACTGGGAGAAGATCGAGGGGCTGAAGTTCCGCCGCAAGCTGCGGGTGCGCCACTACGGCGAGGTGTCCACGGTCACCGATGACAGCATCGTGCACGTCGAGATCAAGCAGCGGGTCAACCGGGTCACCCAGAAACGGCGGGTGGCGTTGCCGTACCACCTGGCCCGTGACCTGTGCGACCGGCGGCAGTTGATCGAGCACGCCCCGGAGCAGCGGCCCTTCCTCGACGAGGTGCTGGAGCTGCTCTGCGGCCTGGACCTGCGGCCGGTGGCGATGACCGGCTACCAGCGGGAGGCGTTCGTCGGCCGGGACTCCGACCTCGGCCTGCGGGTCACCCTCGACCACCGGGTACGCGGCCGGGACCGCGACTTCCACCTCGGCGCGGACGCCGAGAACCGGCTCATCGTGCCGCCGAAATACTCCGTGCTGGAGATCAAGGCCAACGAGCGGGTGCCGTACTGGCTGACCGACCTGGCCGCCCGGACGAACCTGTCCATCGTCCGCATGTCGAAGTACTGCCAGAGCGTCGAGGCGTTCGGTCACGCCCCCCGCTCCCTCTTCCACGTTCCCGACGACGCCGACCGGGCTACCGCCGGCAGCCCCGTGAAAAGTGAGGCCTGAACCCCATGCCGTTCGAGTTCCAGGATCTGTCCGGCACCTTCAGTGTCGGCGACATCGCCCTGGCCCTGTCGCTGTCGTTCCTGCTCAGCGCCATGATCGGCTGGGTCTACCGGTTCACCCACCGCAACGTGTCGTACAGCCAGTCGTACGTGCAGACGCTGGTCATCCTGGGCATGCTCATCTCGCTGATCATGCTGGTGGTCGGCTCCAACATCGCCCGCGCCTTCGCCCTGGTGGGCGCGCTGTCGGTGGTGCGGTTCCGCAACGCCATCAAGGAGACCCGCGACGTCGGGTTCATCTTCCTGGTGATGGGCGTGGGCATGGCCTGCGGCACCCGGTTCTACCTGCTGGCGGTGGTCGCCGCCGTGACGATCAGCCTGATCATCGTGCTGATGTACCGCTTCAACTGGTTCGCCTCGAACGTCCAGCGCCAGGTGGTCAAGGTGCAGGTGCCGCCCGGCAGCCACACCACCCACATCCAGGACGTCCTGATCCGCTTCACCAGCGAGTTCGAGCTGGTCAGCATGGAGACCATCCGAGGCGGCGCACTGACCGAGATCATGTACACCGTGCGGTTGAAGAAGGGCACCGAGCCCGCCGAACTGATCAACGCGCTGGCCGAGCGGACCGGCGGCCAGCGGGTCACCGTACTGACCGGCTACGACCAGACGGACCTGTGATGCGCTGGAAGCACCGGATCCCGATCCGTGTCCGGCACTACTGGAAGTTCCTGGCGGGCTGCCTGGCGTTCGCGCTGGTGCTCACCGTGACCCTCAGCTCGGTGCCGATCCGCCCGTACGTGACCAGCACCAGCACCAGCACCGGCGACCTGGTCACCCAGAACATCGCCGGCACGGTCGACCTCTTCGACGAGACCGTCGCGCACCGCATCGAGTTGGTCTTCCGCGACGCCGACTACGAACGGATGCTGGACGCCTTCTACGACGAGGAGGAGAAGGAGTATCTGGAGGCCGACCTGGTCATCGACGGCACCACCATCCCCAGCGTCGGCATCCGGCTCAAGGGCAACTCGACCCTGCGCGGCCTGACCCGCAACGGCCAGACCCCGCAACGCGGCGGCGGCCCGGAAGGCCCCGAGGGCCGGGTGGCCCCGGGCGGACCGGATGGTCAACGCCGACCCGGCGGCCAGGACGGCCCGCGCGGCCCCGGCAGACCCGGCGGTCAGTTCGGGCCGGGTGGTCAGTTCGGGCCGGGTGGTCAGTTCGGGCCGGGTGGTCAGTTCGGGCCGGGTGGGCAGACCGCGACTGATGGTCAGACCGCGCCCGATGGTCAGACCGCGCCCGATGGTCAGACCGCGCCCGATGGTCAGACCGCGCCCGATGGTGAGGCTGGGCCTGGTGGTCAGGCTGGGCCGGGCGGTGCCGCGATGCCGGGCGGGTTTTCTCGGACGTCGTTGCGGGCTGAGGAGCCGGAGACCTTGCCCTGGTTGATCCGCTTCGACGAGTACGTGGACGGTCGCCGGTATCAGGGCCACCGGGAGATCAGCCTGCGCGTCGGCGGGATGGGCGGCGGCACCTCCGTGCTCAACGAGGCGGTCACCCTCAACCTGCTCGCCGCCGCGGGCGAGGTGACCCAGGAGTACGCCTACACCAGCTTCACGGTCAACGACCGGCCGACCACCGCCCGGCTGATCGTGGAACATCCCGACGAGCATTTCGCCGAGGACTTCGACGGCGCGGGGGTGCTCTACAAGGCGTTGGCCACCAGTCGGTTCACCGACCAGGGCGACGACCAGACCGCGTACGCCGACGACTTCAAGCAGATCACCATGAAGGGCAGCCAGGACCTGCAACCGGTCATCGACCTGATCAAGTGGGTGGACGCGGTCGGCGACGCCGAGTTCGACGAGCAGCTCACCGACCGGCTCGACGTGACCTCCTTCGCCCGGTACCTCGCCTGGCAGAACCTGCTGCTCAACTCCGACGACATGGCCGGTCCCGGCCGCAACTACTACCTCTGGTACGACCTTGACGCGAAACGGTTCACGGTGATCGGCTGGGACTACAACCTGGCGTTCAGCGGCAGCGCCGACCAGGGGCCGCACGACGAGGGCCGGTTCGGCGCTCGGGGCAACGCAGGCCCCGGCGCTGGTGATCCCGGCGCTGGTGACCCCGGTGGCGCTGAGGGCCCCCGCGCTGATGGCGCGGGCGGCCCTGGTGGCATCGGTGGCCCCGGTGGCGGTGGTCACCGGCTCAAGGAACGCTTCCTGGCCAGCGAGAAGTTCACCCAGTTGTACGAGGACGCGTACCGCGACCTCTATCAGCGGGTCTACCGCGACGGTGCGGCGCTGGCTGCGGTGGACGCGATCAGCGGGGTGCTGGCCACCGTGGACGGGTACGACGCTTCGGTCGCCACCGGCGATGCGCAGCGCCTTCGTACCCTGATCGAGCAGCGCACCACGAGCCTCGCCACCAACGAGGTGATCACCCGCGACTGAGTCGGGGTCAGCCGCCGGTCGACCGGGCCGACAGCAGCGCGTCGAGGGAGTCCAGGGCCCAGGCCCAGGACTGCTCGCTGTCGGGGAGGCTGTGGCTGAACGCGCCGGCGAGTTCCAGGCTGGCGAAACCGTGGAACACGCTGCCGAGCAGGCGTACCGCGTGGGTCTGCTCCGGCTCGCCCAGTTCGTAGCAGCGCAGGACCGCGCGGGCCAACTGGGCGTGCCGGGGGCCGGCGCTTGCCGCCGCCGTCTGCGGGTCGAGCCGCAGACGGCTGGCGGCGTACCGGCCGGGGTGCTCGCGGGCGTAGTCGCGGTAGACGTCACCGAGGGCGACCAGGGCGTCCTTGCCGGCCCGGCCGGCGACGGCCTCGGCCGCCCGGTCGGCCAACTCGTCCAGCGCGAACAGCGCGATGCGGACCTTGAGGTCCTGGGTGCTGCGGATGTGCGAGTAGAGGCTCGCCACCTTGACGCCGAATCGCTGCGCCAGTGCCGAGGCCGTCACCCGGTCGAAGCCGACCTCGTCGGCCAGTTCCGCACCTTCGGCCGCGAGCCGCTGCGGAGTCAGTCCCAGCCGTGCCATGTTCCCTCCGAGGTCCGTGTTCCATGACACCTTTAAAGGTTTTGCCTAAACTCTTTAGGAACAATACCTTGGCCTTATGGAAGCACTGACCGAGTCAGAGATCCGTGCCGCCTTCGTCAACTGCAGCAAGGGGGAGGCCAAGCGCCTGTACGTGCCGCGCGACCTGGCCACCCGACCCTGGGCCGACCTGGATTACCTGGGCTGGCGCGACCCCAAGGCGGAGGACCGGGCCTACCTGGTCACCGAGCAGGCGGGCCGCCCGACGGCGTTGGTCCTGCGCAGCCCGAGCGCCTCCGCCGGGCGAGGCAGCCGCAACATGTGCGCGATCTGCCTGACCTCTCCGGAGGCCGGGGTCAGCCTGCTGGTCGCCCCCAAAGCCGGTCGAGCCGGCCGGGACGGCAGCTCGGTGGGCACCTACCTGTGCAGTGACCTGTCCTGCTCGCTCTACCTGCGGGGCAGGAAGGACGGCGGGGCCGGGGCCCGGCTGCCCGAGACGATCAGCCTGGACGAGAAGATTGCCCGCACCACGACCAATTTGGCAGGCTTCATAGCCAAGGTGATGAACTGACCGGTTCGTCATCACCAGCTAGCTGGAAGGATGCGATTGTGCTCAGCACCACCCGCCGTACCCGTGCCGCTGTGCTCGCGGCCGTTCTGACGGCCGGGCTGCTCACCGGCTGCTCGTCCGACACCCCGACCGGGCCCGCGTCGCCGACCACCCCGTCAGGCACTCCGTCGGCGACCCCGTCGGCCGGGCCGGTAGCGGTCGACTTCGGCCCGCTGGAGCGGGAGTTCGACGCCCGCCTGGGGGTGTACGCCGTGGACACCGGCACCGGGCGCACCGTCGAGCACCGGGCCGACGAGCGTTTCGCGTACGCCTCGACCTTCAAGGCCCTGGCCGCCGCCGCGGTGCTGAAGGCGACCACCACGGAGGAGTTGGACCAGATCGTCCGCTACTCCCGCGAGGACCTGGTCACCTACTCGCCGATCACCGAGAAGCACGTGGCGACCGGCATGACCCTGCGGGCGATCGCCGACGCGGCCGTGCGCTACAGCGACAACACCGCCGCCAACCTGCTCTTCGACCGGCTGGGTGGTCCGGCCGGCTTCAAGCAGGCGCTGCGTGACATCGGCGACGAGGTCACCGAGCCGGCACGGATCGAGACCGCCCTCAACGAGGCCGCCCCGGGCGATGTCCGCGACACCAGCACCCCCCGCGCCCTGGCCACCTCCCTGCGGGCGTACGCGGTCGACGACGCCCTCTCCACCGAGGACCGGGAGGTGCTGGTCGACCTGCTCAAGCGCAACACCACCGGTGACAAGGTGATCCGAGCCGGTACCCCGGACGGCTGGGTGGTCGGCGACAAGACCGGCTCCGGCGGCTACGGCACCCGCAACGACATCGCCGTGATCTGGCCCCCCGGCCGCGACCCAATCGTGCTGGCCCTCCTCTCCACCCGCCACACGGAGGACGCCCAGCCCCAGGACGCCCTCCTGGCCCGAGCCACCGAACTAACCCTGACCGCCCTGCCCTGACCCACCCCCCTCCCCACCCTCCGCGCCAGGGGAGGGGGTGGTTAGGGGATGGGCCATTCGTGTACTGGGCGGTTGCTGTGCATCAGGTCCACGTAGTGGCGGACCATCTCGCGTAGTGCTGTCGGGCGGTCCAGGTGGTCGGTGGACTCCAGGCGGTGCAGGGTGGCGATCTGCCAGGTCGCGCCGTTGCGTCCGGTCAGGCACCGTTGCTCGATGATGCTCAGCAGGCGGTCCCGCTCGTCCGGATCGAGTCCCCACCGGTCCAGGCCGTACTGGGCCAACGGCAGCAGGCGCCGCAGCACCAACTCGGTGACCGGCAGGTAACCCAGGCCGGGCCAGAAGACGTGCGCGTCGATGCCGTGCCGGGCACAGGTGTGGAAGTTCTCCTCGGCCGCACTGAACGACATCTGGGACCACAGGGGCCGGTCGGCCTCGGCCAGGGCCCGGATCAGTCCGAAGTAGAAGGCCCCGTTGGCGACCGTGTCCAGCACGGTCGGCCCGGCGGGCAGCACCCGGTTCTCCACCCGCAGGTGCGGGCGACCCCGGAACACGTCGTAGACCGGCCGGTTCCACCGGTAGACCGTGCCGTTGTGCAGTCGCAGTTCACCGAGGGTGGGCACCCCGCCGGCGGCCAGGGTCGCCGCGGGATCCTCCTCCTCGCAGACCGGCAGCAGGGCCGGGAAATAGCGCACGTTCTCCTCGAACAGGTCGAACACGGAGGTGATCCACCGTTCGCCGAACCACACCCGGGGTCGTACGCCCTGGGTCTTGATCTCCTCGGCGCGGGTGTCCGTGGCCTGCTGGAACAGCGGGATGCGGGTCTCCCGCCACAACTCCCGCCCGAAGAACAGTGGCGAGTTGGCGCCGAGGGCCACCTGTACCCCGGCGATGGCCTGGGCGGCGTTCCAGTAGTCGGCGAACTGGTTGGGGCCCACCTGCACGTGGAACTGAGTGCTGGTGCAGGCCGCCTCCGGGGTGATGGTGTCCGCGGTGACCGCCAGCCGCTCCACCCCGTTGATGGCGATCCGCAGATCCTCACCCCGGGCTGCGAAGATCTGCTCGTTGAGCAGGGCGTACCGGGGATTGGCCGACAGGGTGGCCGCGGTCAGGTGCTCCGGCAGCACGGTCGGCAGGATGCCGATCATCACCAGGTGGGCCCCGACCGTACGGGCCCGCTGGTCGGCGGCGTTGAGGGTGTCCCGCAGGTGCTGCTCGAACTCGACCGTGCCGGTACCGGCCAGGCGCCGGGGGGTCACGTTGATCTCGATGTTGAACTGGCCCAGCTCGGTCTGGAAGCTCGGATCGGCGATCGCCCGCAGCACGTCGGCGTTGCGCATCGCCGGCATCGAGTCCTCGTCGAGCAGGTTGAGTTCGATCTCCAGCCCGGTCATCGGCCGGTCGATGTCGAAGCGGGACTCGCGCAGCATCTCGGCGAAGACGTCGAGGCAGCGACGAACCTTGTCCCGGTAGCGAGCCCGATCCTGACGGCTGAAGGTCTGTACGCCGACTTCCTCGCCCATGGTCACCACCTTGTCACCACTGGTACCCCCAACGTCGCATGTCCATGCACTCCGGGAAAAGTCCGGACGTCCGGTTGTCCACCATCCGGTGCACGGATGTCCGGCCTTGCTGCCCGACCCGGCCTCGCCGTGCCGACCCGGCCTCGCCGTGCCGACCCGGCCTCGCCGTGCCGACCCGGCCTCGCCGTGTCGACCCGGCCTCGCCGTGTCGACCCGGCGTCGCGGGCCGGGGCGGCAGCGGCACTACCATGGCCCTCGTGCGCGACAAGGTGACCCGGTTGTTCGTGATGGCGGCGATCGCGGAGGCGATCTCCTGGGCCGGCCTGTTGGCCGCAATGGCGGTCAAGTACGGCCCGCCCGGCAACGAACTGGGGGTGCAGATCTTCGGTCCGGTGCACGGCGCCCTGTTCGTGATCTACGGGGTGCTGGTGCTCGCGGTGGCCCGGCTGCGGGGCTGGCGCATGACGACCGCGGTGGTCGCGCTGATCTGCGCGGTACCCCCGTTCGCCACCATCGCCTTCGAGCGCTGGGCCCGTCGGCGCGGCCTGCTGGGGAGCACCGAACCGGTACGCGAACCCGCCCCGGTCGGCTGACCTGGCCGCCGCGGACGCGGCGGCACCTCAGCGTCACCGGCTGCGGCACCCTCAGGTCAGGGCGGTGCAGGCACCCAGCCCGGCGATCAGCAGCACCCCAAGGGTGGCCTGCAACAGCAGCGGGGGCCCGAGATGCGACCACATGGTGGCCGTACGCGGGCGCAGCAACTGTCCGGTGGTCAGGTTGACGATCCGCTCGATCTTCGGCGCCAGGTCGGGGTCCCCCTGGTCGCGCAGGGTCAACTGGACGAGGTCGGCCGAGTGCAGGGCACTCTGCGGCAGATGCCCGTGCAACTCCACCTCGTACAACCGGCCGTTGTCGTCGCGCAGCCGGATCGGGGTGACCAGGTATTCCGGGCCCTTCTTCAGGTCCTTGAACTTGCGTCGACCGCTGCCCGAACCGGCGGACAGGGCGGCGCGGACCAGCTTGGCCAGCAGGCCGACCACCCCGGCCGCCGCCAGTACCAGGACCAGCGCGGGCTGCTTCACCCGTACCTGTCGGGGATAGCCCTCCATCAGGCGGACCACCCGGGCGGTGAGGATGCGGCCGGTGGGGTGCAGGCTGCGCCGGGAATACGATGTCGTGTCCATTTCCCCACCACCCTGAGTCCGCGACTGTGCACAGATCGTATCGATCCGCACGATTGATCAACATGAATGAAATTCGGTCATGTGATTGGTCATGCGGTCGGTCACCCGGCGACGAGGAGGTGACAAGCCGGGTGGGGCGGGTAAGCGCGGGGCCGAGCTGGAAAGGGGTCGAGCATGCAGTTGTCTTTTCTGCGCCCGCTCTACGACCGTCCTGGTCCGTGGTGCTCGGTCTACCTGGACGCCTCCCTGGACACCGAGGACGCCCACGCGGCACTGGATCTGCGCTGGCGTGACCTGCAACGGCGACTGGCCGAGCAGGGCGCCGACGAGCCGACGATCGCCGCCATCGACCGGGTGATCCGGGGTCACGATCCCATGCCCGGCGACTACGGCCTGGCCGTCTTCGGCACCCGGGGCAGAGTGGTGCTCTCCGAGTACCTGTCCGCCCCGCCGCGTCGTGACCTGGCCGCCTACTCGGCGCTGCCGCACGTCATGCCGCTGCTGGCCCAACGCGGCGAGCAGGTGGCCTGGGTTCGGGTGCTGGCCGACCGCACCGGGGCCGACGCGATGTCGGTGAGCGCCGGTGGGGTGCCGCGTCGGGCCCAGGTCGTCGGCCGGGAGGACTTCCAGTTGCGCCGGGTCCAGCCCGGCGGCTGGTCACAGTCGCGCTACCAGCGCGCCGCCATGGAGGCGTGGCACCACAACGCCGGAGATGTCACCGCCGCCACCGTGGAGCTGGCCGAACGGGTCGGCGCCGAGGTGGTCGTGGTCGCCGGGGACATCCGCGCCACCGGCATGATCGCCGCACAGATGCCGCAGCGCTGGCAGGACCTGGTGGTACGCACCGATGCCGGCTCCCGGGCCGGGGGCGCCGACCAGACCCTGCTGGACGACATCACCGTGCAGACCGTCGCCGAGGTCGCCGACCAGCGGATCAGCGCGGCCCTGGACCGCTTCGGCATGCAGGAGGATGTCGGCGCCGGGCTCGACGCCGTGGTGGCCGCCCTGCAGCGTAACCAGGTCGACACCATGCTGATCGTGGACGACGCCTCCGCCGACGGTGAGCTGTGGATCGGCCCGGCCGCCACCGACATCGCCACCGAGCCGGATCAGCTTCCCGGGGTCGGGGACCCCGAGCGGGTACGCGCCGACGCGGCCCTGGTCCGCGCCCTGGTGGGCACGGACGCGGAACTGACCGTCCTCGGCCCCGACGAGGCGCCGGAACTGGCGGACGGAGTGGGTGCGGTGCTGCGGTACGTCGACCCCGCCACTCCGGGACGGGGCGGTGCCTGATCCACGGCTGTCGGACACGGTCGTCGCACGGCTGGCGGCCTGGCGGGTACCACGGGTGTTCGGCATCCCCGGGGAGCCGGTCGCGGAACTGGTCGAGGCGTTGCACGCGGCCGGCGGTGAACCGGAGCTGGTGCCCGTCCGACACGGCGGGAACGCGGCCGCCATGGCCATCGCGCACGCCCGGCTCACCGGCGGGGTCGGCATCTGCCTGAGTCCGGCCGGACCGGCCGCGTACGGGCTGCTCGGCGGCCTGGACGCGGCCCGGCGGGACACCCCACCGGTGGTGGCCATCATCGGTGGGGAGGACCCCGTCCGGGTCGACCAGGTGGTCGCCGGGCTGTGCCGACAGGTGTGGCATGTCGAGGATCCGCGACGGGCACCGGCCCGGGTGGACGAGGCGGTACGCGCGGCCCTGGCCGGCCGGGGACCGGTCTGCCTGGTGCTGCCCGGTGCCCTGGGCGGCCCGCGGCCCACCCCCGCCGACCCGGCCGGGGCGGTCGTCGAGGAACTCTCCGCCCGGTTACCCCCGGCGGCCACCGTGACGGTGGACGGGGAACCCGACCTGATCCGCCACGCCGGCCGACTGCCGTCCGACGCCACCGTCCTGGCCTGCGCCGCCCACGAGGCCCCCGGGGCGGCGCTGTCCTGTGCCGTGGCCGCCAAACTGGCCGACCCGGACCGGCCGGTGTTCGCCCTGGTCACCGACGACGGGATGCGCGCACAGGGGTTCACCGAGCTGGTCACCATCGCCCAGGGCTGGCCGAGGTGGCCCGATCCCCGGCTGGTCGTGCTGGTGCTGCACACCCGGGCCGGTCACCCGGCCGACGAGGTCCCCTACGCCGGCTGGGCCCGCCTGCTGGGCCTGCACGGCGTACGCGTCACCCGCCCGCCCCTGCTAGGCCCCGCCGTCACCCAAGCCCTGACCGCCGACCGCCCCTCCGTCCTCGACGTCCCCCCCACCCCCCACCCCTGACCCACCCCACCACCCCCCGCCCTCGTCGCCCCGCCCGCCCCCTTCACCCCTCGATCTTGCACTTTGTGTCGCCTTTATGCACTGTTTGCGCCCTTTGTCGGGGCAGGAAGCGCATGATCGCCGCGTGAGGGTGTTCGCCGCGTGGGGGTGTGGGGTGGTGTCGGGAACGGTCAAGATCCGATGGTTGATGCCGATGGGTGGGGTGATGCCCTGTTTAACCCGCATCCGGGCGGGAAGCCGGGGCGCGTGAGCGAACGGGGCAGGGTGGGGCCGGTGCGCAAGGTGCGGCGGGAGGTCATCGCGGCGGGTGCCGGGTTGGCCGGTGACCGGGTGGTGGCGATGGGCAGTACCGCCCGGGTCCTGGTCGCGGCCATCGCCCGGGGACTGCGCGGGGAGGACTGCGCCGATCTCGGCCAGGTGGGACCGATGTCCCGGTTCGTCGGCACTCCCGATCCGGTCCGCCGGGCGGTGGCCGTACGCTCCGCCGGTCGGGTGGCCCTGACCGCCGGGCAGGCCGCCGAGGTGGACGCGGCCCGGGTCGCGGAGTGGTTCGTCGGTCAGTATCCGGCCGGCCGCTACCCCGGGGTGCTGCTGGGCTCGCCGCACGGCGCCGCCGCCCACCTGGCGGTGGCCCTGGGGGTGCCCTGGCTGCCGGCGGGGTTCGAGATGGTCGCGCACTGGCCCAAGGGCTCCGTGGACCGCCCCCGGGCCGCCCTGGACCACGGCGCCGCCCTGGCCGGACGGATGCTCGCCGGCAACCCCGACCTGCACCTGCGGCAGGTGCACTGCCCGGCCAGCCGGGGCGCGCTGGCCTCGGCCACGGTGGCGATGACCGCCCGGTGGCTGAGTCTGCCGCAGGCCTACCGGCGCTTTCTGGCGCAGCGGCTGGAACCGGGGGCCCCGGTGGTGGTGCTGCGCGACGCCCGGACCTGGCCGGTCTTCGAGGCCGCCGAGGGGCACAGCTTCCAGGTGGGCTGCCCGGCCAGCGGGCTGGACCCGGTGGACTTCCACCCTGACAGTCACACCCTGCGTCAGGTGCTGCGGTCCGCCGGGGGCGACGGGGTGCAGTGGGAGCCGCCGGAGATCTCCACCCCGCCCGAGGGCGCCGAGCACGGGGTGGAGGCCGGTTTCGACAGCAGTGTCGCCGGCTGGGCCGGGCGCGAGGGGCATGCCCTGCACCAGATCGTCGTCCCCAGTCCCGCGGCGTTGAGCGCGGCCACCGCCGACCTGTACCGCCGCTGGCTGCGGGCCGCCGGCAAGACCGGCAACCGTCTGGTGGTCGAGTGCGGCCGGCTGCTGGACCCCTGGCAGGTGGTCCGCGCCGGCATGGTGCCGTACTGGTGCGAGAACGCCACCCGGCG
Source organism: Micromonospora sp. NPDC047134 (assembly GCF_040643455.1). Taxonomy (NCBI): domain Bacteria; kingdom Bacillati; phylum Actinomycetota; class Actinomycetes; order Micromonosporales; family Micromonosporaceae; genus Micromonospora; species Micromonospora sp. NPDC047134. Next base: position 40,732 of record NZ_JBEYUI010000017.1, on the reverse strand, counting down.
CTGTGTCGAGCAGGCCGAATGGTGGCTGGCCGGCAGCGAGCCCTTCACCTCGGTGGACGTCCTGCCGGAGCCGCCCGGGGTGCGGTCCCCGGCCCTGGCCGGGCTGCCGCAGTGGCTGGCCGTCGCCGGCTTCGGCCGCCGTCGTCGGGCCCTGGACCGAACGGCTGCCCGCGGCTACCCGGTCACCTCGGTACCCACCCGCCGGGCCACCGAGGTGCTCCGCGCCCAGCCGTACGACCTGCCCACCCCGCCCCGCATCGAGGTGGCAGACGCCCTCGCCGCGCTGCGGGCCGGCAGCGCCGCGCACGGCCTGCTGGTTCGTTGACCTGGCGAAACATCCTCGCGAACCCGCGCTCCCGTGATTGAGTACCTACGGAGCGGGAACACCGCCGGCTGCGACAGGCTGATCACCTTGGCGTGGCAGAGGGCCGTCGCCCGCTCGCATCCCAGTCATGTAACCCAGTCCACCGGCCCGTGCGTGTCCACGCCCGGGTGCGGTGCCGGCCGAATCCGGGCGGGGTCCTTCCTGAGGGAGGCGCGGATGTTCGGACAGACCACCACGACCACACCACCATCCACCGATCGGGGCCTGGAGGACCTCGACGCGGCGGCGCTGGCGTACGCGGCACGGATCGAGGGGCTGCCCCCGGAACGTCGCCATGAGGCGCGCGACGACCTGGTGCGCTTCGCGATGCCCTTCGCCGGACGTCTGGCGCGCCGGTACCGGGGGCGTGGGGAGCCCCTGGAGGATCTGGAGCAGGTGGCCCGGTTGGGTCTGGTCAACGCCGTTGACCGGTACGACCCGGAACGGGGCTCGTTCACCGCCTACGCGGCGATCACCATCGTGGGTGAGATCAAGCGGCATTTCCGGGACCGCACCTGGGGTGTGCATGTGCCCCGTCGGCTGCGGGACCTGATCCTGGAGGTGGGGCAGGCTACGGCGGCCCTGACCAGTGAGCTGTCCCGGGCCCCGACGGTGGCCGAGTTGTCGAAACGGCTGGAGACCCCGGAGGAGGAGATCCTCGCCGCCCTGGAGTCGGCCGCCGGGTACAGCCCGGCCTCGCTGAACGCGCCCGTGGGTGGGGAGAGTTCGGCCGAGTTCGGTGACCTGGTGGGCGAGTCGGACATCGCGTTGGAGTCGGTCGACGACCGGGTGACCGTCAGCGGGCTGCTGCACCGCCTGCCCTGGCGGGAGCGGCGGATCCTGGCCATGCGGTTCTACGGCAACCAGACCCAGGCGGAGATCGCCGCCCGGTTCGGCATCTCCCAGATGCACGTGTCGCGGCTGCTGTCGCGGGCCCTGACCTGGCTGCGTCAGGCGATGCTCGCGGACACCCCGCCACCCTGGCAGAACGGGACCGCCGAGACAGAGTCGGCCAACCCAACCGTCCCGCCTCGGTACGGGCCCGTTGACACCCTGACCGGCGGAGACGGACGGTCAGCAGGGCGGCACCGACCGGTGCCGCCCTGCTGACGCGCGTACTCCCGCTCAGTTGTCCGGGGTGTCGCCGTGGCCGCGCGGATGCCGCCACTGGTCGGAGGACTGCGGACCGCGATCGGCGCCCAGGGGGTTGTCCTCCGGCTCGTCGGTCTCCTCGAAGCCGGGCCGGAGCACCTCGTCCGGTTCCGGCACCTCGACCGGTCGGGCTCCGGAGCGGGGATCGGGATGGTAGGCGGTGGCCTTCTGGGCGCCGTGCGCCCCCTCGGCGCTGGGCGACTCGGGCCGGTGCTTCTCCCGGTGCATCTCGTCGTGCAGTTCCTGGGGTGGGCGGGTTGCCCGCTGCGGCAGGTCACCACCCAGATCGGAGACGTACGGCCCGTACTTGGCGTCGAAGGCCGGGCGTTCGGAGCGGATCCGGGGCATCTGGTCGAAGTTGCGCAGCGGCGGCGGGCAGGTGGTGGCCCACTCCAGCGAGTTGCCGAATCCCCAGGGGTCGTTCACGGTCACCACGGCGCCGAACCGCCACGACTTCCAGGCGTTCCAGATGAAGAACAGGGTGGAGGCGCCGAGGACGAAGGAGAAGATGCTGGAGATCGTGTTCAGCGTGGTGAACCCGTCCGTGGGCAGATAGTCGGCGTACCGGCGGGGCATCCCCTCGTTGCCCAGCCAGTGCTGCACCAGGAAGGTGCCGTGGAAACCGATGAACATGGTCCAGAAGTGCAGCTTGCCGAGCCGCTCGTCGAGCAGCCGCCCGGTCATCTTGGGCCACCAGAAGTAGAAGCCGCCGAAGAGGGCGAACACCACCGTGCCGAACAGCACGTAGTGGAAGTGGGCCACCACGAAGTAGCTGTCGTGGGTGTGAAAGTCCGCCGGCGGGCTGGCCAACTGCACCCCGGTGAGCCCGCCCAGCAGGAAGGTCACCAGGAAACCGATCGCGAACAGCATCGGGGTCTCGAAGGTGAGCTGCCCCTTCCACATCGTGCCGATCCAGTTGAAGAACTTCACCCCGGTCGGTACGGCGATCAGATAGCTGAGGATGCTGAAGAAGGGCAGCAGCACCTGGCCGGTGGTGAACATGTGGTGCGCCCACACCGTCATCGACAGCACGGTGATCGCCACCGTGGCCAGCACCAGACCGGTGTAGCCGAAGATCGGCTTGCGGGAGAAGACCGGGATGATCTCGGTGATGATGCCGAAGAACGGCAGGGCGATGATGTAGACCTCGGGATGGCCGAAGAACCAGAACAGGTGCTGCCACAGCATCGGCCCGCCGGTGTCGGCGTTGTAGACCTGCGCGTCCAGCAGCCGGTCGGCGCTCAACGCCAGCAGGGCGGCGGCCAACAGCGGGAACACCAGGATCACCAGCACGCTGGTCAGCAGGATGTTCCAGGTGAAGATCGGCATCCGGAACATGGTCATGCCGGGCGACCGCAGGGTCAGGATCGTGGTGATCAGGTTGACCGCCCCGAGGATGGTGCCCAGCCCGGAGATGACCAGGCCCATCACCCACATGTTCGTGCCGACCCCGGGGGAGTGCTGGGCGCCGCTCAACGGGGTGTACGCGGTCCAGCCGAAGTCGGCCGTCCCCTGGGGGGTGAGCAGCCCGCCGAGGACCATCAGCCCGCCGAACAGGTACAGCCAGTAGGCCAGGGCGTTCAGCCGGGGGAACGACACGTCCGGGGCGCCGATCTGGATCGGCACGATGTAGTTGCCGAATCCGAACGCCGCCGGGGTGGCGAACAGCAGCAGCATCACCGCGCCGTGCGAGGTGAACAGCTGGTTGTACTGCTCGGGGGAGAGGAACTGCATCCCCGGCCGGGCCAGTTCCGCGCGGATCAGCATCGCCTCGATCCCGGCCACCAGGAAGAAGCCGAACGAGGTCATCAGGTAGAGCAGCCCGATCTGTTTGTGATCGGTGGTGACCAGGAACCGGACCAGCTTGCCGCCCGGCAGGGTCTTGTTCAGGGCGCCGGGATAGCCGCCGAACTGGGCCGGTGCGAGGATGGCCGGCCCACGGTCCTGGCCGGTCTCGGTCGGTACCCGCTTGGGCATGATGCTTCCACCCCGTCGACGACGCCAAAGGACGGGCGTGACTACCCGACCCGCCGACCATGTAACCAGGCGAGAGGGGGGAATTCGGTCAATTCGCCAGTAGTGTTGCCCAGACGGCCTTTCCGTCGCCGGCCGGTGCGCTACCCCACCGGGCGGCCAGTTCACGGACCAGCAGCAGGCCCCGGCCACCCTCGTCGCGCTCACCGGGACGGCCGGGCTCGGCCGTCTCGGGGCTGCCGTCGACCACGGTCAGGTGCAGCCAGGGCCGGCGCAGGGTCAAGGTCACCTGCATCGGGGTGCCGGCATGCCGGACCACGTTGCCGACCAGTTCGCTGAGCACGATCGAGGCCGGTTCGACGGCCGCGGGCAGATCCCACCGGGCGCAGGCCTCGGCGACCAGTTCCCGCGCGCGTCGGCAGGCCGCCGCGACCGGCTCCAGCCGCAGCCGCACCCGCGGCACCGCCGAGGCGCCCGCCACCCGGGCCGCCTCGTCGCAGTCGTGGCGTACCGGCACCGCCCGGCAGGCCGGGGAGGCGGCCAGCGAGGCGGCCGGGTCCGGGTGCGGCGCGCAGATCACCATCGGCACCACCGGCCAGCCCGCGGCCTGCCGCGCCGCCGCCGTGAACACCGCCACCGCCAACGGGTCGTGCACGGTCAGCCCGGTCAGGTCGACCACGAGCGCGTCGGGCTGGGTGGCCAGACACCGGTCCAGCGCCGCGAAGGCCTGGCGGGTGGTGGTCAGATCCAGGCTGCCGGCGAGGCGTACGACGGTGACAGGTGTCCCGTCGTCCACGTCGCAGGTGATCCGGCTCGCCATCTCCGCCCTCGTTCCGCCGGTGTCGCAGGGCTGTCAACTACCCGGCGTCCCGCCCACCGAAACGGCCTCCCCGGGCCGGGTGGGCCCTCATGTGGGGCGGGTCACGCCGCGGCCACCCGGCGTGGCAACCGGTGGCGCAGTTCGGCCAGGGGCGGCCGTTCCTCGACCCGTACGTCACTGACGACGATCTCCCGGTCCAGGTTCGGCAGCGCCTCGGAGCCACCCCGGCGGAACTGGGTCAGCACGGCCGTGGGCAGCATCTCCGGGCTGGCCCAGCCCCGACGCTGCAACCGGGACCAGACCGTCAGCATGATCTGGGCGGACATCCGCCCCAGGGCGGCGGTGTCCTGGTGCCGGTGCTTGCGTTCACCCAGGTCGACCTGGGCCAGGGCGTCCAGGCCGACGAGTTCGAGCAGGTCGATCAGCATGGCGGTCTCGACACCGTAGCCGGAGACGAAGGGCACCCGGGCCAGCACCTCGCGGCGGCCCGCGTACTCACCGGCCAGGGGCTGCACGAAACCGGCCAGTTCCGGCCAGAACAGGTTGAGCATGGGGCGGGCCATCAACTCGGTAACCCGGCCACCCCCGTCGGCCTCCACCGCGTTGCGGCCGATCAGCGGCCGGTGGTAGAACCCCTTCACGAAGTCCACCGAGGGGTCGGTGAGCAGGGGGCCGAGCAGCCCGGTGACGAAGTGAGGGCGGAACTCCCGCAGGTCGGCGTCGATGAAGGCGACCACATCCCCCTCGGCGGCGGCCAGCCCGGCCCACAGGGCGTCGCCCTTGCCGGTCAGCCGGGGCAGCCCGTGGGTCATCGCGTCCTGGCTGACCACCTCCGCCCCGGCCGCCCGGGCCACCTGGGCGGTGCGGTCGGTCGAGCGGGAGTCCACCACGATCAACTCGTCGACCAGGGGCACCCGGTCCACCAGATGTTCGCGGATGGTCGACACGATCGCCCCGACGGTGGCCTCCTCGTTGCGGGCCGGCAACACCACACTGACCCGGCTGCCCCCCTTGGCCCGCAGCAGCCGCCGAGTCGGCCAGTCCGCGGCGGAACTGGTCCGGTAGGTGGCCCAGGCCTCGACAACCGGCGAGACCAGAGGTTCGGTGTTCCGCACAGGCACCCCCTTCGCGGGAGCACCGGGATTCCCCGGTGCTCCGTGTTAGCTAACCGGATCGCTGTCTCTAGCTTGATCACAGCCCTGCTCCGGGCAGGTTCCCGGCCGGTGAAGCTTTGATTGCGGTGCTGCTTTACGCCCGACTCTGCGCCCTGCTCCTCGCCCTAGTCAGCCGGGGTCGCCCCGGGTCGCCGAGGCGGTCGGTCCGGACGACGCGGCGGCCGGGCTACCTGGGCGTAACCTCAAGGCGCGCCGGGGAGGGCGCGAAAGAGGCCTCCGGTCGCGTACCGTTGCCGCTCATGGGTGTGTCGCAACGGTTGAAGACCAGGTTCCGCCGGTTCCTCCAGCGCCCGGGGACCACGGTCGACCTGGCCCCGCTGGAGAAGCTGCTGCCGGCCATCGAGGCCCGTGAGGAGAAGGTCCAGGCCTTCGACGACGCGGAGCTGACCGAGGCGGCAGGGGTGGCCTCGACCTACGAGGAGATCTGCGCCCTTGGGCGCGAGGCCGCCCGCCGCGGCCTCGACCAGCGGCCGTACGACGTTCAGCTGCTCGGCGCGATGTCGCTGCTGTCCGGCAAGGTCGCCGAGATGGCCACCGGTGAGGGTAAGACCCTGACCGCGGCCATCGCCGCCTACGGGCATGTGCGGCTGGGCAACGGCCCGGTGCACGTGCTGACGGTCAACGACTACCTGGCCCGCCGGGACGCGCAGTGGATGGAGCCGGTCTACACCCTGCTCGGGCTCACCGTGGGCTGGGTCAACGAGGCCTCGACCCCGGCGGAGCGGCGGGCCGCGTACGCCTGTGACGTCACCTATGTGGCCGTCAGCGAGGCCGGTTTCGACTTCCTGCGTGACCAGCTCGTCACCGACGTAGCCGACCGGGTCCAGCCGGCCCTGCGCACCGCGATCGTCGACGAGGCGGACTCGATCCTGATCGACGAGGCCCGGGTGCCGATGGTCCTCGCCGGCTCGGTCCCCGGCGAGCAGGACCCGGTGCACGCCGCCGCCGCGCTGGTGCGCGGCCTGCGCAAGGGCAAGCACTACACGGTCGCCGAGGACGGCCGCAGCGTCGCCTTCACCTCCGCCGGCCTGGCCGCCGTCGAGGCCAAGCTCGGCATCGACCTGTACGACGAGGAGAACGTCGAGCAGCTCTCCGCGGTCAACGTGGCGTTGCACGCGCACGCCCTGCTGCACCGCGATGTCGACTACATCGTCCGCGACGGCTCCGTGGAGCTGATCGACGAGATGCGCGGCCGGGTGGCCCAGCGCCGCCGCTGGCCGGACGGGTTGCAGGCGGCGGTCGAGGCCAAGGAGGGCCTGGACGCCACCGCCGAGGGTGAGGTGCTGGGCACCATCGCCGTGCAGGCGTTCATCGGTCTCTACCCGAAGGTGTGCGGCATGACCGCCACCGCCGTGCTGGTCGGCGACCAGTTGCGGGAGTTCTTCGGGCTGGAGGTCGCGGTGATCCCGCCGAACACCCCCTGCGTGCGGGTGGACGAGCCGGACCGCATCTACGCCACCCGGGCGGAGAAGGACGAGGCCCTGATCGACGAGATCCAGCGCTGCCACGCCGCCGGACGCCCGGTGCTGGTCGGCACCCTGGACGTCAAGGAGTCCGAGCAGCTGGCCGCCGGGCTGGGCGCCGTCGGGGTGCCGTGCGTGGTGCTCAACGCCAAGAACGACGATGAGGAGGCGGCGATCATCGCCGAGGCCGGTGCCCACGGCGCGGTGACCGTCTCCACCCAGATGGCCGGTCGAGGGGTGGACATCCGCCTCGGCGGCAGCGACCAGAGCGACCAGGAGCGGGTCGCCGAACTCGGCGGCCTCTACGTCATCGGCAGCGGCCGGCACGACAGCCGCCGGGTCGACGACCAGCTGCGCGGACGGGCCGGCCGGCAGGGCGACCCGGGTGGGTCGGTCTTCTTCGTCAGCCTGGAGGACGACCTGGTCGTGCGGCACGCCGGCGACACCGTCCCGCCGTCGCCCCGGATGAACGCCGACGGTCTGGTCACCGACCCGCAGGTGGACTACGCCGTGGAGCACGCCCAGCGGGTCGCCGAAGGGGTCAACCACGAGATCCACCGCAACACCTGGCGCTACAGCGTGGTGATCGAGCAGCAGCGCAAGGCCCTGGCCGAGCGTCGGGAACGACTGCTGACCAGCGACGTCGCCGCCCTGATGCTGCTGGACAAGATGCCGGAGAAGGCCGGGGAGATGGACGAGGACCTGCTCGCCCGGGTGGCCCGGTCGATCGCCCTCTACCACCTCGACCGGCTCTGGGCCGACCACCTGGCCGAGCTGTCCGAGGTCCGCGAGGGGGTGCACCTGCGCGCCCTGGGCCGACTGGACCCCCTGGACGAGTTCCACCGGGCGGCCGTGCCGGCCTTCACCAACCTGGTTCCGGAGATCGAGGCGCGCACCCTGGCCACCTTCACCGAGACCGAGTTCGACGAGGACTGGCAGCCGGACGCGGCGGAGCTGGTCCGGCCGAGCGCCACCTGGACCTACCTGGTGCACGACAACCCGTTCGGCTCCGAACTGGACCGGCTGATCGCCTCGGTCGGTCGACGGCTCAGCGGAGCGGGCGCTCGCTGAGGCGTACCGACCGATCCGGTCGCGGCCCCTCCCGGAGGTACCCGTACCCTGGGAGGGGCCCCGCTTTGCACCGTTTCGACCGTAGTTGTGGCGGGTAGTAGGGCGGGTCGTTGACGCCAGGGCCGCCGTCGGGGCCGCCCTGGTGCCTGTCTCGGAGCCGAGGAGGAGACCGTGAGGACGCTGGCCAGGCGTACGGGGGCTGCGGGTCGGTGAACCTGGAGACGAGTCCACCGCTGACGGAGACCCTCGGCGTGTTGGAGACGGCGGCCCTGTTGCGGGAGCTGACCGCCGGACTGATCGGTCTGGACGATTTCGACGAGGCGCTGTCCGCCCTGGTCCGCATCACCCGGGACGCCATCGCGGGGGTCAACTGGTGCGGGTTCACCGCCCTGCGGGCCGGTGAGCCGGTCGGGGTGGCCGCCTCCGACGCCCCGATGAGCGGGCTGGACGACCTGCGGTACGGCTCCGACACCCCGGCGATGGACGCCATCCGGCTGCGGGAGATGGTCCGGGCGGAGAACCTGGCCACCGAGCCCCGCTGGCCGCACTGGCGGGCCCAGGCCACCGAGTTGGGGGTACACGGGGTGATCTCCGCCCCGGTCGACGTGGACGAGCAGGTGATCGGGGCGATCAACCTCTACGCCGACCGGTCGGACGCCCTGACCACCGGCCACCAGCTCACCGCCATGCTCCTGGCCGAGCAGGCCGGTCTGCTGCTGGCCGCAGTGCGGGACCGGCAGCGGCGCAGCGCCCAGGCCGACGCCCGGGACGCCGCCCTGCTCGGCGAGGGGGTGATCGGCCAGGCCATCGGGGTGATCATGACCCAGCGGGGCTGCCCCCCGGAGGACGCCCTGGGGGTGCTGCGCAGCGCGGCCTCGTCGCTGTCCATCCCGTTGCGGGAGGTGGCCGAGCGGTTGGTCAGCACGGTCTCCCGCCCCAGGGACAACTGAGCCTCCCGGCCTCGGGACACTGAGTCCGGCTCTCGTTTCGCCCTGGTGGCCCCCGGGTAGCACCCTGGACTGGTGGGCTGATTCCAATCCCAGGGGGGAACGATGCAGAGCCGACTGCGGGTGCAGGGGCACCCCATTCAACCGATGCTGGTGACGTTCCCGTACGGGCTGTTCGTCTGCGCGACCATCTTCGACTTCGCCCAGGTGGTCGGCGGCCCGGCCCTGCTCGGCGAGGTCGGTTACTGGACCGTGGTGGCCGCCCTGGTGGCGGCGGGACTGACCACGGCGGCCGGCATGGTCGACCTGTGGGACGTGCCGCCGGACCGGACCCGCCGTACCGCGATCAGCTTCAACCTGGTCAACGCCGGCATGGCCGGGCTGTTCCTGCTCTCCTGCCTGGTGCGGGCGCAATCGCCGACCCGAGGTGCGACCGCCGTACTGCTGGTGGTCGAGGTCCTCGCCCTGGCCGTCGGGGGTCTAGGGGTGGCCCTGGGCGCCCGGCTGATGCGCCATTACGAGCCCGGTCGGGCGGAGCCGACCAGCTTCGACGCCCTGCGTGGCTCCGGCACCCCGCGTGCCGCCGCCCTCAGTGGTGTCGACGCCCGGACGGTCGAGATCGTCCGCCCCCGTCCGTAGCGAGCCGGGCCGGGGCGCCACCCGGGAAAAGGCGTTGCCGCCGGGCCGCCACCCCGGACACCCTGAGCCCGTGTCCAGACAGGCGAGTTTCGAGGAACTGGTCGCTGAGGGGGCGACCGCGCCGGTCGAGGGCTGGGCCTTCGACTGGCTCACCGGACGGGCCACCGAGGAGCGTCCACCCTGGGGGTACGCCCGCCTGGTGGCGGAGCGGATGGCGACGGTCGACACGGCGCTGGACATCGACACCGGCGGGGGAGAGGTGCTCGCCGAGGTGCCCCACCCGCCGCGGCTGCTGGTGGCTACCGAGGCCTGGCCGCCGAACGTGCCGGTGGCCCGGGCCCGGCTAGCCCGGATCGGGGCCCGGGTGGTCGCGGTGGGTCCGCACGCGCCGCTGCCGTTGCGCAGCGGCGCCTTCGACCTGGTGGTCAGCCGGCATCCGGTGCACACCGACTGGCCCGAGGTGGCGCGCGTGCTGCGGCCCGGTGGGACGGTGCTGTCCCAGCAGATCGGCCCGGGCACCGTACGCGAACTCAGCGAGGCGATCCTGGGGCCGCTGCCGCCCCCGGCCCAACGGCACCCGGAGCAGGCGGTCGCCGCCGCCGAGGCGGCCGGGCTGACCGTCGTCGACCTGCGTACGGCCACCCTGCGTACGGTGTTCCACGACATCGGTGCCGTGGTCTGGTTCCTGCGCAAGGTGGTCTGGACGGTGCCCGGTTTCACCGTGGCCGCCCACCGGCCGGCGTTGGCCCGGCTACACGAGCGCATCCGCGCCGAAGGCCCCTTCGTGGCCCACGCCAGGCGTTTCCTCATCGAGGCCCGGCGTTGAGGTCAGGCGGGGCGGAGCAGGGTGAGCATCTCGGACAGGTCGAAGAACTGCGCGGTCTCCACGGCGGAGGGGTTGCCGTGGTCCGGGTCGGCGCCGGCGGCCAGCAGGGCGCGTACCGCCTCGGCGTTGCTGCGGAACACCGCCGCCGCCAGGGCCGTCTGTCCCCGGTCGTTGGTCCGGGTGTGGTCGGCCCCCCGGTCTAGCAGCGCGGCCACCGTCTCCGGGTGGGCGTGGTACGCCGCCAGGATCAGCAGGGTGTCGCCCTTGTCGTTGGTCAGGTTGACCGGCAGCCCCGCGTCGACGTACCCGGACAGTTCGGCGGTGGCCCCGTCGCGCGCCAGGTCGAACATCCGGTGCGCGAACTCCAGGGTCTCGGCGTCGAGTTCCTCGCTCACCGGGTCAGGTTAGTCGCCCCGCCGAGGGGGCGCTCGGCCCGGCCATCCGTGACCCTCACTGGCTGGGGATGCGGTAGCCGTCGAAGGAATCATGTCCCGGCATTCGGGATAACCTACTAAACCTATAGGGTTTACATCCTAGACTGGTGGGGATCCTGCCGACCATCGCGAGGGACCTCATGCCTGCCCTGTTCGCCACCGAACCCGACCTGCTCGCCGTCGCCCGGCGCTGGGCCGGTGACCCGACCCGCTGGCCGGTACCGCTGCGCTTCGACCCGGCCACCCGGTGGTACGCCCGGCTGGCCGCCGACGACGACCACGAGGTGTGGGCCCTGAGCTGGTTGCCCGGACAGGGCACGGACCTGCACGACCACGGCGGCTCCTCCGGGGCCTTCCTGGTCGCCTCGGGAGTGCTCACCGAGCAGACCGTCAGCGGGGCGGGGCTGCGTCCACATCTGCTGGCCGCCGGCACCGGCCGCCGATTCGGCCCCCGGCACGTGCACATGGTCACCAACCGGCATCCCGAGCCGGCGGTCAGCGTGCACGTCTACCGCCCCGCCCTGCGTCGGATGACCCGCTACCACCTGGACGGAGGTCGGCTGCGCGTCACCGAGGTGGCCGAGGCCGGCGTGGCATGGTGAACCCCCTTCACCCCGCGCAACACCTGGAAGGAACGATGATGCCGCAGACCGACCCCGCCGCCCACTGTCCGACGCCCCCGCCGGGCTCCCGGGGGATCGAGGAGATCCTCAGCGCAGCCCGAGCCCGGCTGGACCGGCTCGACCCGGAGCAGGCCCACCTGGCGTACCGGGGCGGGGCCCTGCTGGTCGACATCCGACCGGCCGCGCAGCGGGCCGCGCACGGCACCGTGCCCGGGTCCCTGGTGGTCGAACGCAATGTGCTGGAGTGGCGCTTCGACCCCCGGTGTCCCGCCCGGCTGCCCCAGGCGGTCGGCTACGACCTGCCGGTGATGGTGCTCTGTCAGGAGGGCTACACCTCCTCGCTGGCCGCCGCGTCGTTGCAGGATCTCGGCCTGTTCCGGGCCACCGACGTGATCGGTGGCTTCGCCGCCTGGCGGATCGCCGGCCTGCCGGTGCTGGGCCCCACCTCGTTGATCCGCCCGTCCACCCCCGCGCCCCCGGCGACCGCCGGCCGGGTGTCCCACTGATCAGCCACGCCCACCCGGCGTGGCGGTAGCCCCCAGGAGGCCGTCGTGTCCGTCGTCGCCATCACCCCACGCCAACACCCCTCCGGCCGTACCCACCGGGGTCGCCGCCTCCGGCGACGCACCGGACCCACCCTGACCATCACGGTCGACCTGGCCGCCGCGGCGACGAGCCCGCGCCTGCATCGGCTGGTGGAACTGCTCGGCGAACTGGCCGAGTCGGGGGAGGGGCGGCTGTCCGGCGACCCGGTCGCCGCCCCGCCGGCCGATCCGAGCGTCCTGCGCATCCTCACCGGACCCCGGACCGTCCGGCAGGGCGACCGGGTGATCCCGCTGACCCGCATCGAGTACGACCTGCTGCTGTTCCTGGCCGAGCGGCCCCGGCGGGTCTTCACCCGCCTCCAACTGCTCAACCAGGTCTGGGGGTACGACCACGCGGTGGCCCGCACGGTGGATGTGCACGTGCGTCGGTTACGCGCCAAACTCGGCGTCGGTACCCCGCTGCTGACCACCGTGCACGGTGTCGGCTACCGACTGGCCGACGATGCCCGGGTGAGCGTCGAACGCTGAGTCGACGTCCAGCGTGGCGGGTCCCGGTCGGGGCCGCGCCACGCTGACCAGGTCCGGACCCGGAGTCTGGGCAGTTCGGCAGGCCCCCGTTCGGGCAGGTGATCGCGGCTCCCGACGAAAGGTGAACTCCGGTGTCGACCCCCCGTATCGGGTCAAGCTGGCGACTCTGCTGTAATCATCTGGCCTCGTACGCAGAGCGAGCGGACGGCTCCGAAGTGTCGGCCAATTGTCACATTCACACAACGCAGCCGCCCCTTGACCCGCACACCGGCGCCGGGAAACATCGATAAAGCGGCGTCCCGGGGCCGTGGGGAAAGCCCGGACCAGCCTAGGAGGACCATGTCGGTCAGCCCCGCTTCGTCGCGCGCCGGATGGCATACGTCCCAACCAGCGGTCCCCGGTCGGCCACCCGGCGGTCAACGCCGCCCCACCAGCACGGCGACCCCGGTCATCACGGTCACCCTGTCGATTCCGCTGGCCTGTGAGGAGTCCCTGACCCCGGCCGCCCGCCAGCTGTTGGAAGCCGCCAGGGAGCTGCTGGAGAACGGCGAGGGCACGATCGTCAACGGGGGCCCGGCGGTGCCGGAGCGGCGCACCGAGGTCGTACCGGCCGGGCGGGCACCGACCCGACCTCTGGCCCCGACCATCCCCACCCTGCACATCCTGGCCTCCTCACGGTCGGTGCTGCGCGACGGCGAGCCGCTGCCGCTGACCCGGCTGGAATTCGACCTGCTGCTGCACCTGGTGGTGCATCCCCGTCGGGTGTTCACCCGGCTTCAGCTGCTCAACGCCGTCTGGGGTTACGAACACGCCGGTGTGCGTACGGTCGACGTGCACGTACGCCGACTGCGCGGCAAGGTCGGGGTGGACGTCCCCCTGGTCACCACGGTCTACGGGGTCGGCTACCGGCTGGCCGACGAGGCCCGGGTCACCCTGGACGAGACCGGCTGAGCGCCACGGGCGATCGGTCCGAGGACCACCGGGCAGGATTGTCGGATGCGTGTGCGTCCCATCTCCCCGCAGCGACTGGTCACCGAACTGGCGCAGCGACTCGCCGACACCGACCCGACCCGGCGCCTGCGGGTGGCCGTGGACGGCCCGCGCGCCGCCCGCCCCGAGGAGATCGCCGCGGCCCTGGTGGATCCGCTGCGGGCGTGGGGTCGCCCGGCCCGGCACCTCCGCTCCGAGGATTTCCTGCGCCCCGCCTCGGTACGCCTGGAGCGGGGCCGGACCAACCCGGACTCGTACTACGAAGGCTGGGTGGACGAGGCCGGACTGCGCCGGGAGGTGCTCGATCCGGCCGGGCCGGACGGGGACGGGCGGATCCTGCCCTCCCTGTGGGACCCTCGCACGGACCGGGCCAGCCGGGCCGAATACGTCGAGTTGCCCCCGAACGGGATCGTCCTGGTCAGCGGCGCCTTCCTGCTCGGCGGAGGGCTGCCCTTCGAGATCACCGTGCACCTGGAGATGTCGGCCGCCGCCCTGGAACGGCGTACCCCTGCCGACCTGGCCTGGACCCTGCCGGCCCACGCCCGCTACGCCGAGGAGGTGGCCCCGGCCACCTTCGCCGATCTGGTGGTCCGGTTGGAGGACCCGCGCCGACCGGCGATCGTGGAATCCGTGCCGGACGCGGTTTGACCTTCGGGCCACCGGGGTAATCGCGGGGCTCACAGCGCCCGGGTGATCACCCGCCTGGGCGGTAGGACCGGGTGGGGTGGTCCCATCCGCGATGACGATGAGTCCCAGGAAGGCAGGCAGCCATGCTCGTCCACGACACGGTCGGCACGGGCCGATCCCAGACGGAGATCGATCAGATTCGGCTCTCCCTTCAGGCCCGCTACGCCGAACTGTCCGAGGAGTACGAGCAGGCCGTGCAGCAGAGCCAGGTGCTGCGGCTGGTGGAGGTCGGCGACACCGCGGGCGACGACCAGGCCGACAGCGGCACCAAGACCGCCGAACGGGACACCGCGCAGTCGCTGTTGCGCACCATCCTCGACCGCCGGGCCCAGTTCGAGCACGCCCTGACCCGGCTCGACGAGGGCACCTACGGCTTCTGCGAGGGCTGCACGGCACCCATCCCGGTGGAACGGCTGGAGATCTTCCCATCGGCCACCACCTGCGTGACCTGCAAGCAGACCCGGGAACGTCGGGCCGCGTGAGCGGGAGCGGTCGGCGGTCGGTCCGGAACGCGGAGCAGGGCACCCATGGGCGAGATCACCGTGGGGACCGCCTCCTGGACCGACCGCACCCTGCTGGACTCCGGGTGGTACCCCCAGACGGCGGACACCCCGGAGAAGCGGCTGGCCTACTACGCCCGGCAGTTCCCGCTGGTCGAGGTCGACGCCACCTACTACTCCCCGCCGGCTGAGCGGACCGCCCGGCTCTGGGCCGACCGCACCCCGCCCGGCTTCACCTTCAACATCAAGGCCTTCAGCCTGCTCACCGGCCACCCCACCAAGGTCAGCGCCATCTACCAGGACCTGCGGCCGGCCACGGACAAACGCAACCTCTACCCGGACGACCTGCCCCCGCAGGCGTACGAGGAGGTCTGGACCCGGTTCCTCAGCGCCCTGGACCCCCTGGTCGAGGCGGGCAAGCTCGGTGCCCTGCTGTTCCAGTTCCCACCCTGGTTCACCCTGCGCCGGGACAACAAGCAGTACCTGCTGGAGGTGACCCGGCGCTGCGCGCCGCTGCGTCCGGTCTTCGAGTTCCGGCACGCCTCCTGGTTCGACGGGGACAACGCCGCCGAGACCCTGGACTTCCTGCGTGAGCATCGGTTGGCCTACGTCAGCGTGGACATGCCGCAGGGACACCGGTCCTCTGTTCCGCCGGTGCTGGCGGCCACCTCGGATCTGGCGGTGGTCCGCTTCCACGGCCACAGCGACAAGTGGACCAGCCGTGACATCCACGAGAAGTTCGGTTACCGCTACTCGAAGCGGGAGTTGGCCGACTGGGCCCCCAAGCTACGCGAACTGGCCGACCAGACCCGGCAGACCCAGGTGCTGATGAACAACTGCTACCGGGACTACGCCCAGGTCAACGCCAAACAACTCCAGGCCCTGCTGACCGAATCCGACTGACCGCCGCCGGGGCATCTCACCCGGAGGGGGTGAGGGTGGGTCACCTCGCCTCGGCGCAGGGTGGTGGCAGCGCGGAGATCGTCCGCGCGAGACGACCGCACGGAGGTGGATGGCGATGACGGTGACACCGCATCGGCGGCGGAACGCCGTCCTGCGGGTCGTCGGGGCAGCCGACCGGGCTCGGCGGGCAGGTCCCGGGCTGGGCAGCCCGATCCGCCCGCGACCCGGGCCGGTGGGGCCGCCGCGACGCCCCGACGACCGACGGTGGGAGACCGACCTACGGAGGTGGACAGATGGCTGAGCGGTTCGAGTCGGCGATAGAGTCCTCGGTGGACAAGACCAACCTGATCCTCAAGGACATCGAGCAGGCGTACGGCTGGCCCAAGGCGCAGCGCAACCAGTCCTACGCGGCCCTGCGTACGGTGCTGCACCTGCTGCGCGACCGGATGCCGGTGCAGGAGTGCGCCCAGTTCTCCGCGCAACTGCCGATGCTGGTGCGGGGCCTCTACTTCGAGGGCTGGCAGCCGGAGAAGGTGCCGATCAAGCTGAACCGGGAGGACTTCCTCCAAGAGGTGCGTCAGGGCTTCCCCTACGACACGCAGGGCGGCCCACAGCGGGTGGTCCAGGTGGTGCTGGACACCCTGCGCCGGCACCTCTCCCCGGGCGAATGGGAGGACGTCCGGTCCACCATGCCGGAGGATCTCGTCCCGCTCATGCCCTGACCGTCCGGCTCACCTTGATCGACTTCGCTACGCCGGAATGGCGGTTTCCCGCAGCCCTGGATCCCGCCGTTTCGGCGTAACGGCGCGGGCTACCCACCCTGCCGGCCTACCAGAGGTCGAAGTGGAACACCTCGAACGAGGTGCCGTAGCGCACCCCCAGCCGGGTGCCGACCGGTCGGGCCCCACCTTCCAGGAACTCCTCGGCGTCGAAGCTGCCGTCACCCAGCCCGGTCAGGTACGCCTCGTGCGCCAGCAGGGAGGCCACCCCCTTGTCGAAGGTCTCGGTGGTGTCCACCCCGTGCTTCGACCGGGGAGAGGAGGCCGCCCAGACCTGGCGTACCCCGCCCCAGGGCTCGATCGCCTCGGTCAACTGCTCCGGGAAGATCCACCGGTTGCCGGCGTCGCGTACCGCGTCCAGGGTGGCCCGTCCCACCGCGATGTGATCGGCCTGGTTGAGGGTGTCGGCGCCGTCCCAGGTGGCCCGGAAGTTGCTGGTGATCACGATCTCCGGCCGGTGTCGACGGACCACGGCGGCCAGTTCCCGGCGCAGGGGCACCCCGTACTCCAGGATCCCGTCCGGCAGGCCCAGGAACTCGACCGTGTCCACCCCCACCAGGGCCGCGGAGTCGCGCTGCTCCTGCTCGCGTACCTGCCGGGCCTGCGGTGGTGGCATCCCGTCGATGCCGGCCTCCCCGCTGGTGACCAGGCAGTAGACCACCTGTTTACCCTGCCCGGTCCAGCGGGCCACCGCGGCGGCGGCGCCGAACTCCAGATCGTCGGGATGGGCCACGATCGCCAGGGCGCGCTGCCAGTCCTCGGTCACCGGCTCCAGGGGTTCCAGTGCTTCGGTCATCGCCACCTCCGTACTGCTCGGCTCGCCCCATCCTGTCACTGTCGGGCCGTATTGCACCGGAATCGACCTTCGCCACCGCAGCCCGCACGCCGGTCCCTCGGGTGGGGGTACCGAGCGGGGCGAACCGGGCGTGTCGCGGCGAATCGGCGTCTACGGTGGGTGGCACTGGTTTAGAGAAGATCGCGCGTGGGGTACCACGCGCGGCACGGCAAACCCCACCGACGGCGGGGGCTGGTTTCATCCGAGGGAGCACGATGCCACTCAACGACGACGACATCCAGAGCACCAGCGGCGGCGGCCTGGAAGGCCCGGCCGACGGCGGCGCGACCCCCGGTCAGCACGATGGTGGGGCGGACGGCAGCGCCGAGGGTCCGGCCGATGGTGGTGCCACGCCTGGTCAGCACGATGGTGGGGCGGACGGCGCCGCCGAGGGTCCGGCTGACGGTGGTGCCACGCCGGGTCAGCACGATGGTGGGGCGGACGGCAGCGCCGAGGGTCCGGCCGATGGTGGTGCCACGCCGGGTCAGCACGACGGTGGTGCCGACGGTGCTGCCTGACAACCGAGCACGATGACGCGACTCGATGCGCCGGGCGGCGGTGTCCGCCCGGCGGTTGCGTACCGGCCGTCGGCGCTGGCCCGCTGTGTCAGCGTCGAGCCGGAGAAGTTCGCCACCGCCCACTGGGGACACACTCCGCTGCTGTCCCGCGCCGCCGAACTGCCCAACCCGGCCGGCTTCACCGACCTGCTGAGCCCGGAGGACGCCGACGAACTGCTCAGCCGCCGTGGTCTGCGTACCCCCTTCCTGCGGGTGGCCAAGGACGGCCAGGTGCTGCCGGCGGCGCGTTACACCGGCGGCGGTGGGGCCGGCGCCGAGATCGGCGACCAGGTCCTGGACGAGAAGATCCTGGAGTTGTACGCCGGGGGCGCCACCCTGGTGCTTCAGGGTCTGCACCGCAACTGGCCACCTCTGATCGACTTCACCCGCGACCTGAGCCTGGCGGTGGGGCAACCGTTGCAGGTCAACGCCTACCTGACCCCGCCGGGCAGCCAGGGCTTCGCCACCCACTACGACACCCACGACGTGTTCGTGCTCCAGGTCGACGGGCGCAAACACTGGCGGATCCACCCGCCGGTGCTGCCCGATCCGCTGGAGCGCCAACCGTGGGGCGGACGGGCCGACGAGGTCGCCGCCACCGCCGCCGGACCGGCCACCCTGGACGTGGTGCTGGGGCCGGGTGACGCGCTCTATCTGCCCCGGGGCTGGCTGCACAGCGCCCAGGCACAGGAGTCCAGTTCCCTGCACCTCACCGTCGGCGTCCGGGCCCTGACCCGGTACGCCCTGGTCGAGGAGTTGCTGGCGCTGGCCACCGAGGACCCCCGGCTGCGGGCAGCCCTGCCCTTCGGCATCGACCTGGCCGACCCGGAGGCCATCGAGCCGGAACTCACCGAGACCGTCGAGGCGCTGCGCGACTGGTTGTCGCACGCCGACCCGGCGGCGGTGGCCGCCCGGCTGCGGCAGCGGGCCTGGTCGGCGTCCCGACCCGCCCCGATCCGCCCCCTGGCCCAGGCCGCCGCCCTGGCCACCTTGACGGTCGACAGTCGGGTCACCGTCCGCCCCGGCCTGCGCTGGCAGTTGACCCTCACCGGCGACCAGGTCACCCTGCGCCTGTTCGACCGCACCATCACCCTGCCCGCCTACTGCGAACCCGCCCTGCGCGCCCTGCTCACCGGCGAGGTGACCCGGGTAGGCGACCTCCCCGCCCTGGACACCGACACCGACCGCCTGACCCTCACCCGCCGCCTCCTCCAAGAAGCAGTCCTAACCCCCTAACCCCTCCCTCCCTCCCTCTGCGCGCCGATCTTGCACTTTCGGTCGCTGATTCGCCCCGATTCGCGGCTTCTGCGGCGACGAAAAGTGCAAGATCGATGCGCAGATAGAGGGGCGGGGCGGGGAGGGGTGGGGTTAGAGGGTGGTTAGGAGGAGGAGGGTGGTGGTCAGGCCGGCGGACACCACCAGGAGGACGGGGCGGGGGGTCAGGACGGCGTGTTGGCGGTCGGCGATCAGGCGGGCCGGGAGCAGGCCCAGCACCGGGCCGAGGAGGGTGATCACCAGAGCCAGCACGGGTAGGCCGACGGCCAGTTCACCCTCGCTGCGGGCGCCCAGGGCCCGGGCCCCGACCCCCAGGGCGTACGCCAGCACGGCACCGCCCACGCCGCACAGCAGCATCAGCGGGTTGACCTTGCCGGACAGTTCGGCCCGCTGCCGGGTACGCCGCAGCAGGTCGCGTACCCCCTCCAACAGCGGCAGGGGGTCGCCGATGGCATCGGCCCTCGGTGTCGGTGGCGCGCCGGCGCGGCGTCCGCCGCCGCCCAGCCGGGCATTGAGTTCCTGCCACAGCACCGAGACCTCGGCGTCGACCCGCTCCTGGGTCTCCCGGGCGGCCACCAGTTCCCGCTCGGCCCGGTTGACCTCCTCGGCGGACTCGGCCACCGCCCGGTCGGCCACCGCGCACTGCTGCTCGTACCAGCTGTGCGCCTCGGCCTGTTGCTCCCGCACCCGGGCGGTCAGTTCGGCCAGGCGCCGCAGCGCCGCCGCGTAGGTCTGGCTGGTCACCGGTTCGTTCATCGGGCCGGTCCGTAGGGGATGATGGTCTGCCCGGTGCGGTGCACCGCCCGGTCGAAGAACAGACCCCGCCACGGCCGGGGATACCAGTCCGGCCCGGTGCCGGGGTAGAGGGAACCCAACTCCCCGCCGTGGGTGTCCAGGGCCACCCAGGCCCCGATCTGGTCGGTACGGGCGCTCGGTCCGCCCAGGTCGGCACGCATCCGGGCGATCCCCCGCCACCAGGCCAGCACATGGGTGCGCCGTTCCGGGCCGTCGTGCAGGATCCGGCGCAGGTGGGCGCCCCCGGTGGCCTTTCCGATCCGGGTGGCCAGGGCCCCGGCCGCCGCGTCGACGGCGAACAGCAGCAGATAGTGGGGTGCCTGGCTGACCCCGGGGGCACCCAGCCCCTCGGCGGTCTCGGCCAGCAGTTCGGCCACGCTCTCCTCGTCGTACCAGGCGGCGTCGTCGGCCAACTCCTCGTACAGGGCCCGGGCCGCCGGGTCGGCGTCCGGGTCCAGGCAGGCGATGGAGAACCGGGCCGTACCCGGACGGTGCTGGCGGGCCAGGGACCGGGCGGCGGCGTCCAGCACCGCGCAGGCCTCGTCGACCCGGGTACCGAGCACCGCCAGGTTCCGCCCGGGCGCGCGGGGCAGTCGTAGAGCAGCCGACCGGGCCTGTACGTCGATGATCTCGCCGAGCAGGGCCACCGGGCCGCGGGGGGTGCCGATCTCCGGGGCGGTCAACGCCCGGAAGTCCGGCGCGTCCGCCAACCGGGGGATCGCATCGCCGTCGAACAGCCGCGCCGGTGCCGCCTCGGCCGGACGCATCCGCCACAGCCGGTGCTGAAGCTCGCTCCAGGTCTCCCAGTCACTGGCTGACGGGATCCGGGCCACCTCGTTGCCTTCGGGCAGGCCCGACTCGGCGTTGACCACCGCGTGGAACTTCGGTAGCGACTGGGCGGCGTCGTTGCGTTCGGCCAGGATCCGCAGGGCCTTGGGCAGGGCGATACGCAGGGTGAACTGGGCCACCAGGGCCGGGCGTCCCCACAAGGCCTCGATGCCGCGTACGTCCTGGGAGGCCAGCACCAGGTGGATGCCCTGGGAGCGGCCCCGCCGGGCCAGGTCCTCCAGCAGGTCGGCGGCCTCCCGGGCCACCGCATCCCGTCCGGCCAGCAGCATCTGGAACTCGTCCACCACGGCCACGATCCGGGGCCAGTGCCCGGTGGGGTCCACCGCCCGCAGCTCGGCCAGCTTGGTGACCTCGTGTTTCTTCGCCGCGTCGGCCCGGCGGCGCAGCTCCTCGGCGAGGAAGCGCAGCAGTGCCAGACCGAACTCCCGGTCGGTGTTGACATTGATGCCGACCAGTCGCATGTGCGGCAGCCAACTGGGGTCCCGCCGACCCTGGGCGAACCGGGCGAAGGACACCCCCTCCTTGAAGTCGAGCAGGTAGAACTCCAGCTCGGCGGGGGAGTAGCGGGCGGCCAGGGCGCCGATCCAGGCGAAGATCAGGTTGGTCTTGCCGGTGCCGGAGGGCCCGCCGATCAGCGCGTGCGGCGGATAGTCGCCGAGGGTGACCAGCACCGGGCGGCCGTGCGGCCCCTCGCCGATCGGGGCGGTCAGCCCGGTCGCGGAGTCCTCCCGCCACATCTGCTCCGGGGCGGGCAGCAGATCGGTGAAGGGGGTGGGGGCGGGACCGGCGTTGACCACCGAGGCGATCTGGCGGCAGGTCTCGGTGACCAGGGCGGCCGGCGGGGGCGGGTCCAGGTGCACCGGCAGGGTGTCGACCCGGGCCTGGGCCCCGGTGACCCGTATCCGGGTGACGGTCGGTTCCGCCGGCAGCGGCACACCCTGCACGATCAGGTGGACCCCGCAGGCCGCGCCGGCCCGGACCACCCGGTCGAGTTGGCCGCGTTCGTGGCGGGACAACTCCTCCCCGCCGAGCAGCACCGCCACCCGCCAGGGCTCGGGTCGGCGGCCGGTGGTGGCGGCCAACTCGCGCAGGGTGGCGTGTTCACCGGCGAGCACGGTCTCGTTGATCCGGCGGATCTGCTCCACCAGGTCGTCCAGCAGCCGACCCAGCCCACCCGGCCCGACGAAGGTGAGCAGCCCGGCGGTGCCCAGGGGGGCGAATCCGGCCAGTCCGCCGCCCAGGTGATCGGGGTCGTAGCCGACCACCCGCACCCCTCCCGGCACGGCCCGGCCCAGGCTGCGCAGCAGCAGGGCGGAGACCACGGCGGCGCAGCCCTCGGGGTCTCCGTCGAGTGCCACATGGCCGGCGTCGAGCAGGGCCACCAGCGCCGGCACCGGGTCGACATCGGGCAGTTGCACCGTACCGATGCGGGTTGCGCCCGGGGGTTCGGCGCGATCGGCCGGGGTGGGCCGCCATCGTTCCCACGGCACCGAGCCCGCCCCGGGCGCCTCCCGGGCCGCGGCCTCTGCCGCCTGCCGGGCCAGGGCCGCCAGCCGCGCGGTGTGCTGGGCGTCGATCTCGGCCAGGCGCTTGTCGCGTTCGGCACCCACCCGCTCGGGTACGCCGAGGGCGGCCCGCCGCACCCGTACCGCCCGGTCCCGGGCGGTGGCCAGGGCGGTCTGTGCGGCCTCCGACCTGTTCCGGGCGGAGCCGAGGGCGTCGGCGAGCATCTCCCGGACCCGGATGACGAGCTGGTTGCGCCGATCAGCCATCGATCCCGTTCCCGGGCCGGCCGTTCGTCCCCTGCTCGGTGGTGGGCCGTCTCGGTGGGCCGGCCGACGGTGGCTCGCGCCGGGGCTGGCGGGCCTCGGCGGCTCCGGTCGGCTCCCCCGGGGTGCCGGCGCTCTCCGGCAGGTCGCGGCCGAGCCGGTCGAGCAGGACCCCGGTGAGTACGCCGGCGGTGACCGCCGGATCGGCCGCGTGCGGCTGCTCGCCCTCACCGCGTCGCGGCGGTGGCATCCGGCAGACCCGGGTCAGCATGGTGTCCAGCACCGGGGCGGGCAGACCGGGCAGCAGGTCCCGCACCCGGCCGTCCAACTCGCGGTGCAGCCGGGGCAGATCGTCGCCCCGGGGCGGGTGGCCGAGCAGTTGCCCGGCCAGATCACGCAGCAACGGGGGTGCCACCGCGGCCAGCCCCAGGCCGACGTCGGCGTGGGCCCCCCGCAACTCCCGGTGCAGCCGGTCCCGGTCACCGGCGCGTACGCCGTGCACCACCCGGCGCAGCAGTTCCCGGGAGTCGGTGACCCGTTCGTCGGGCTGCTCGCCCGACCCCTCGCCGCCGCCGGTCAACTCCGCCACCCGCACCGCCCACCAGCGGCGCAGCCGCACCTCACCGGCCGCCTCCGGGGCGTCCTCGGCGACCGGTTCGCTGGCCGGGGGAGCGTCGTGGGCGGGTCGACGCTGGGGTGCGACCGGCGGTGGTGCCGCCCCGTCGGGGGCCAGCCCGATCGCGGCCAGGTATTCGGTCAGCTGCTCCTGGGCCACCCGCAGCGCGTACCCGGCGGTCTCGGCGTGCTCGACCGCGGCGGACAGCTCCGGCACCCCCATCGGGCTGGCCGACTCCTGCCGTACCCAGCGCAGCCGCTCGGTGGCCAGCCCGAACTTCTCCAGGGCCTGCGCCAGCAGGCCCAACGGCAGTTCCTCGGCGGTGGCCCGGACCTGTGCGCCGACATCCTCGACGATGGACACGCCCGGCCCCTAGAGTGTCGCGACGTACTGCTGGGCCTGCTCGACCGCGACGAGCGTCGCGGCGAGGCACTCCTCAAGCTCCTGACTGGCCTGGGTCAGCGACGCCTGCGCCGCCTCGACGGTGGTGTGTCCGCTGCCCTCCAGGGCACCGGCGAGGGTCTGCTGCGCCTCGGCCAGTTTCTCGCCGGCGGCCTGGACGGCGCTCTGGCCGTCACCGATCTGTTGGAGCGCTATCTCGATGGCTGCCTTGAGCTCGGCGACGCTCGCCACGCGGGAACCTCCTGGGGGCGGGGAGGACTCCATTAGAGCCTATGCCGGTTACGGAACGGACATCCGCCCTGTCAGTGTTGCTGCCTCGTTGACCGGTTGTCGACCGCAGGGGACGTGAGTCCGATTCGTGAGACCCGGGGTCGTGAGATCACCAAACGTGATCAATGCCTGGTCGCAGCGGCGTACGGGCGGGATCAGGGGCGCAGCCATCGGGGGCCGTACACCTCGGCGCCGAGCACGGTGACCCGATCCCGCAACGCCCGGTCGGCGGTGACCACCAGGCGTCGCCGGTCGCTCGCGTCGGCGACCAGCTCGACCACGGCGTCGTCCCCGGAACCGGTGGCGGAGACCACCCGCACCCCCTCGACCCCGGGCACCTTGCGGGCCGCACCCTCGACCACCAGCACCACCTCCACCGGCGGGGGCAGATCCGGCGGCACCCCCTGCCCACTCAGCGGCACCAGGGTGTCCCGCAGGCGGGCGGTCGCCCCGGCCCGGTCCCGCCACCAGCCGTCCGGCCGGGATCCGACCACGTTGGCGGCGTCCACGATGAGCAGCGGAGTCGCGTTCATCGGCCCACCATGCCACCCGGCCCAGGGCGCGGCGTGACCGCCGCGCCGGGCGGCCTGGGTCGCCCACCCGCCGTCCCCGCTCCCGCCGTTTCGGCGAAACGGCGGCCTCCTGCTGCCGCGGACACCGCCATCGCGCCGAAACCGAGTCGATCAAGCAGCCGGGGTGGCGTTTGTCCGGCCGGGGGCCGGGTAGCCCGTGCCGACCCGTCTCGCGCCCGACCGCGGAGGAAGACATGATTGGACCCGGCGACTTCGGTTCGGACCCGTGGGACGAGTTCCTGGCCCGGTACTTCGGTCGGGGTGAGGGTGGGCGTCGGTCCGCCCACCGGGTCGACATCACCCGACTGATGACCGCGGACGCCCGGGAGATGCTCGCCGACGCGGCCCGGCGGGCGGCGCAGCGCAAGAGCAACGACCTGGACACCGACCACCTGCTCTGGGCCGCCCTGCAACGGGAACCCCTTCAGGATCTGGTGCGTCGCGCCGGGGCCGATCCGGACACCCTGATCAACGCGTTGGGTGGGCGGGGCGACGGTGCTCCCCGGGGCGAGGTGCCACACAACCTGTCCTTGACCCCGGCGGCCAAGCGGGCCCTGCTGGACGCCCATCAGCTGTCCCGGGCGATGGGCGCCAACTACATCGGTCCCGAGCACATCCTGATGGCCCTGCCGCTGAACCCGGAGTCGCCGGCCGGTCGGATGCTCGCCGCCGGGCGGATCCAGCCGGAGTCCTTGCAGGCCGCCAACGCCGAGCGGGGGCCGATGGCCAACCCCCGCCCGGATCGCGGCACCCCCACCCTGGACCAGTACGGCCAGGACCTCACCGAGCTGGCGCGCAACGACCAGATCGACCCGGTCATCGGACGGACCGCCGAGATCGAGCAGGCGGTGGAGATCCTGTCCCGGCGGACCAAGAACAACCCCGTGCTCATCGGCGAGGCCGGGGTCGGCAAGACCGCGATCGTGGAGGGCCTGGCCGAGCGGATCTGTGACGGTGACGTGCCGCAGACCCTGCTCGGCAAGCGGGTGATCCAACTGGACCTGGCCGGTCTGGTGGCCGGTACCCGCTACCGGGGCGACTTCGAGGAACGGCTGAAGAAGGTGATCGACGAGATCCGGGCCCACCGGGAGGAGCTGATCATCTTCCTGGACGAGATCCACACCCTGGTCGGTGCGGGCGGTGCCGGCAGCGAGGGCGGCATGGACGCCTCGAACATGCTGAAACCGGCCCTGGCCCGCGGCGAGCTGCGGGTGATCGGCGCCACCACCCTGGACGAACACCGCCGCAGCATCGAGAAGGACGCCGCCCTGGCCCGCCGGTTCCAGCCGGTGTTCGTGCCCGAGCCCAGCGTCGAGGACACCGTGGCCATCCTGCGCGGCCTGCGGGACCGCTACGAGGCCCACCACCAGGTGCGGTTCACCGACGAGGCCCTGGTCGCCGCCGCCGAACTGTCCGACCGCTACATCACCGACCGCTACCTGCCGGACAAGGCCATCGACCTGATCGACCAGGCCGGGGCCCGGGTCCGGCTGCGCACCCGGACCCCGGCCGCCGACGTGCGCGACCTGGAGCAGCAACTCGAGGAGGTACGCCGGGACAAGGAGCAGGCGGTCGCCGACGAGCAGTACGAACGCGCCTCCGCCCTGCGGGACCGGGTGGCCGAACTGGAGGAGCAGGTAGGCCGGGCCCGTGGCGAGGACGGCGGCGCCAACCAGGTACCCGAGGTGGGGTCGGAGGAGATCGCCGAGGTGGTCTCCCGGGCCACCGGCATCCCGGTCAGCCAGCTCACCGAGGAGGAACGCGACCGGCTGCTGCGCCTGGAGGGGCACCTGCACCAGCGGGTCATCGGCCAGGACGACGCGGTCAACGCGGTGGCCGAGGCGGTACGCAGGTCGCGTACCGGGTTGGCGGACCCGAACCGCCCGATGGGCAGCTTCCTGTTCCTGGGCCCCACCGGGGTGGGCAAGACCGAGCTGGCCCGGGCCCTGGCGGAGGCGTTGTTCGGCGAGGCGGACCGGATGGTCCGGGTGGACATGAGCGAGTTCCAGGAACGCCACACGGTCAGTCGGCTGGTCGGCGCCCCACCCGGCTACGTCGGGTACGAGGAGGCGGGCCAGCTCACCGAGGCGGTACGCCGCCGACCGTACGCCGTCGTGCTGCTGGACGAGATCGAGAAGGCGCACCCGGACGTCTTCAACATCCTGTTGCAGGTGCTCGACGACGGTCGGCTGACCG
The DNA here is from genome assembly GCF_040643455.1 of Micromonospora sp. NPDC047134. Lineage (NCBI taxonomy): Bacteria > Bacillati > Actinomycetota > Actinomycetes > Micromonosporales > Micromonosporaceae > Micromonospora > Micromonospora sp. NPDC047134. The sequence goes on along the minus strand of NZ_JBEYUI010000017.1, from coordinate 14,176 downwards.
ACAGCCAGGGCCGGACGGTCAACTTCAAGAACACCGTCCTGATCATGACCAGCAATCTGGGCTCCGAGTTGATCACCGGCACTCAGCGGTCGGTCGGCTTCGGTGCCGGTGCCCCCGGCGAGAGCCAGGAGAACGACGAACTGCGGGAGCGGCTGATGCGCCGCCTCAAGGAGAACTTCCGCCCGGAGTTCCTCAACCGCATCGACGAGGTGATCATCTTCCGTCGGTTGGAGGCCGAGCAGTTGCGGCAGATCACCGGCCTGATGCTGGAGGAGACCCGCCGTCGGCTGCACGCCCAGGACATCGAGGTGGACTTCACCACCGCCGGGGTCGACTGGCTGGCCGAGCACGGCTACCAGCCGGAGTTCGGGGCCCGACCGCTGCGCCGGGTCATCCAGCGGGAGGTGGACAACCAGTTGTCCCGGATGCTGCTGGAACAGCAGGTGTCCCCGGGGCAGCGGGTGATCGTGGACGCCCGCGAGGGCCACCTCGACTTCGAGGTGGCGGCCGGGGAGAGCGGCTACACGGCCGCCTCCACCACCCATCCCCGCTGATCGGAATGTCCCCGGACCGGGAGGGTACAGATGACCGAACCGGAGGAGAACCGCGACGAGGACCGGGCCGACCCGATCGTCGCCCCGCCGACGGCCAACCCCGCCCGGGTGCAGGTGCCGGCGGAGGGACCGGGTGGGCCGATCGACGAGGGGGACCCGGAATCACCCGGGTCGCCGCCGGCAGAGGAGGGCTGATGGTACGCGAACAGCGACTCGAACCCGAGGTGGAAGTGCTCTGGGACGACTTCCACGCCGAGGTCAACGTGCCGTCCGAACAGCTACGGCAGTGGCTGCTGACCCGTGGTTCCGGTGAGGAGGCGTTCGGCCCCGGCCCGGATCTGGACCTGCCCGAACCGGGGCGGCAGATCCTCGCCGTACTGCGCAAGCGCAAGGTCGACCTGACCCCGGAGGACATCGAGGTGATGCGGGAGGCCGTGGAGCGCATCCGGGAACTGACCGCGGCCCGGCCCAGCCGGGGCAACGCCGACGACCAGTGGCGGCACTCCCTGCTCGACCTCGGACACGACGTCCTGGTGGTGGAGCGGTAGGGCCACGCGCCAGCGCCGCCGTCGGGACCCCCGACGGCGGCGCCGACGCTACTCCGTGCCCAGACTGGCGATGGTCAGACCGGCCGCCTCCGCGGCGGCCGTCCGGTCGGCGCGGGTCTGCTCCTCCCGGGTGAGCAGGTCGGCGTACTCGGTCAGGTCGGCCGGGTCCGGAACCTCCGGCAGCCGACGGAGGAAGGCTTCCACCTCCCGGACGGCGGTGGTGTGTCGCGCGGCCGCCTCGCGGAGGACCTCGCGGTCGTCGGCGGCGGGGTAGAGGTCGGTCATGGCCGCCCTTTACCCGCCCTCAGGCCGTTCGCACCCCGGGGTCCACCACCACCGGCGCCGTCGCCCGCAACCCGAACGCCGGGTTGCGCAACAACCAGGCCAGGTACGCCGGGTGTGGGGCCAGGGAGTCGGTGTACGAGGTCAGCGCCGTCTCCAACACCAGATCGGCCATCCGGGCGGCCGGTGACTCCGGATGCCAGCCCAGCATCAGCCGCCACCGCAGGGGGCTACCGGTCAACCGCCGGGTCACCAGCCCGGCCACCGGCCGGAAGGTGGCCTGACACAGGGCCACCGCCTCACCGGCGTCCACCAGATCTATGCAGCCGCGCACGTCGGTCTCGTACACCTTGCGGGGGGTGAACCCGGCCCGGGCGCAGGCGGCGGCGAAGCAGTCGCCGAAACAGCCGTCCCCCGGGGCGGCCACCCACTGCTCGTGGCGCAGGTCGGCCAGCGCCACCTCGTCGCGCCGGGCCAGCGGATGGGTCTCCGGCAGCAGCACCATGATCGGGTCTACGGCCACCTCCCGCCAGCTGAGCCCGTAGTCCGCCGAGGGGGTGGAGTCGCCGCACACCCCGGTCAGGGCGAAGTCCAACCGCCCACCGGCGACCAGCTGCGCCAACTCGTCCACCGACCAGGAGGCGTAGGTGGTGATCTGGGCCTGCGGCTGCTCGGCGGCGAGCCGGTGCACCAGCCGACCCAGGATCGGGCTGTTCACTCCGCCGAACCGGTAACGGCGTGGGGCGTCCCCCGCGCCGGCCAACCGGGCCGCCTCGTCCTGAAGGCCCTTCATCGCGGGCAGCAGCACCCGGGCCCGGGCCAACACCAACTCGCCGAGGGCGGTGGGCCGGGCCCCCCGACGATCCCGTTCGAACAGCGGCCCGCCCAGGGTCCGCTCGATGCGCTGGAGCTGGGCGGTGAGTGCCGGCTGAGCTAAGCCCAGCGTCGAAGCCGCCTTGGTCACGCTCCCGGTCTCCGCGATGGCGCAGACCACCCGCAGGTGGCGCAACTCCAGGTTCATAGCGTGACGGTAGGGCCACGGAGCAGTTGGCGGTAGTGCCTGGAGGTATCAACGGCCATGAACATGCTCACTCAGCGCCCGGGCCGCTCCTCCAACTCGCTGAGCTGTGTGTGTCGGCCGGTCACCGCGTCCCGGAACTTGTCGACCAGGGCCACCGCGGGCTCGACGATCCGGTTCCACGGCGGGGTGTGCGGCACCCCCGGATGCGGGCGGGTGGGTGCGGCCTCCTCGGCGATCTCCAGCCGGTTGCCGAGCCGGACCAGTTCCTCCTCGGTGGCGGCTTGACACAGCCGCTGCACCAGCGGGTCGACCGCCGACACGTGGGTCTCGACCAGTTGGGCGACCATCGCCAGCCGGTCCTCGGTCAGCCCCCGCAACGCCATGAGCAGCGCGGCGTCGCCGGCCAGCACCTCGGCCACCGGCTCGTCGGCGTCCTCGAGGGCCTGGCGGACGGCCGGCAGCAGGTACTGCTCCTCCGCCGACAGGTGCCGGGACAGGGCGGCGACCAGGATCTCCCGGCCGTGCGCGGGGTCCGGGCCCGGCTCGACCAGCCGCCGGGCGAGCGCCAGCAACTGCCGGTGCTCCTCGGCGATGGTGTCGGCGATGCTGCGCCCCGGGGGCTGGTAGCCGTCGCCGGGGGTGGGCGGTAGCGGCGGCAAATGGACGGACACGGTCCCTCCTCGGCGGGGCGGTGGAGGGCCGATGATATGGCAACCTCGGCGCGGGGCAGTACCCGCACCGGTCGGTGTCGAAACCGTCTCACCACGGCGTCGGCTGTACCGCTGCCGCACGCGCCTGACCTGCGGGCTGGTATGAAGAGGCGATGACGAGTGACGCCCGCCCCGCCCTTCCCGCGCCGACCGACGAGGTCGTCGACCTCTGCCGGGATCTGCTGCGCATCGACACCACGAACACGGGCGACAACGCCACCAGCGTCGGGGAGCGCCTCGCCGCCGAGTACGTAGCGGAGAAGCTGGCCGAGGTCGGCATCGACCCGGTGCTGCACGAGTCCGCCCCGGGCCGGGCCAACGTGATCGCCCGGATCCCCGGCACCGACCCGAGCCGGGGAGCCCTGCTGGTGCACGGCCACCTGGACGTCGTACCGGCCGACCCACACGAGTGGTCGGTGCATCCCTTCTCCGGTGAGCTGCGCGACGGCTACCTGTGGGGCCGGGGGGCCATCGACATGAAGGACTTCGACGCGATGGTCCTGGCGGTGGTCCGCCACTGGCAGCGCACCGGGGTCCGTCCGCCGCGCGACATCGTGCTGGCGTACACCGCCGACGAGGAGGCCGGCAGCGACTACGGCGCGCACTTCCTGACCACCCGGCACCGGGAGCTCTTCGACGGGTGCACCGAGGCCGTCGGCGAGGTCGGCGGATTCTCGTACAGCGTGGACGAGAACCGGCGGCTCTACCTGATCGAGACTGCGGAGAAGGGCATCGACTGGCTGCGCCTGCACGCCAGGGGCCGCCCCGGGCACGGCTCGATGGTGCACGACGACAACGCGGTCACCGCGCTGGCCGAGGCGGTGGCCCGGATCGGGCGGCACCGCTTCCCGGTGGTCGTCACCGACACCGTCCGGGCCTTCCTGGAGGAGGTCTCCGAGCTGCTCGACATCGAGCTGGACCCGGAGGACCCGGAGGCGGCGATCGCCAAGCTGGGTCCGATCGCCAACATCATCGGGGCCACCATCCGCAACACCGCCAACCCCACCCGGCTGGCCGCCGGCTACAAGGAGAACGTCATCCCCGGCAGCGCCAGCGCCACCATCGACTGCCGCAGCCTGCCCGGCCAGTCCGAGCTGCTGGAGCAGCAGCTGCGGGAGCTGATCGGCCCGGACATCGCGATCGAGTACATCCAGCGGCAGCCCGCCCTGGAGACCACCTTCGACGGTGACCTGGTCGAGGCCATGTCCGCCGCGCTGCGGGCCGAGGACCCGGGGGCGCACCCGGTGCCGTACATGCTCTCCGGCGGCACGGACGCCAAGGCCTTCTCGCACCTGGGCATCCGCTGCTTCGGTTTCGCACCGCTGCGGCTGCCGGCCGATCTGAACTTCTCGGCGTTGTTCCATGGCATCGACGAGCGGGTTCCGGTGGACGGACTACAGTTCGGCGTGCGGGTTCTCGACCGGTTCCTGCGTACCTGCTGATGCCGCGCCCGGTCCGGGCCCGGCAGCTGACGAAACTGCCTGAAAGGGACGCCTCCTATGACCGACCAGCACGGTGAGCTGGATGCCGCTCTCGAGCGCGTGATCGAAGCGGCCCGCCACCACCTGGCCGCCGTCCGCGCCGCGCAGGGCCGGATCGACGACGACGACGTCTGGCGGGCGTACGTCGCGTTGAACAACGCGTCCTTCGCCTACGACGAGCAGCTCATGGACGCCTTCGGTGAGGTCACCCCGTGGGATGTCGAGTCGATCGACCCCGACGAGGTCGACCAGCGCCTCGGCGCGGCCGACGGGGTGGAGGCGACCGACCCCCACCCCCAGGTGATCTCGGTACGCCAGCGGCGCGACTACCGGGTGCCGAGCGTCTCCGCGCTGATCCGGATCGCCGAGGCGGCCCGGCGGGAGGGCATCCCGGCCGAGGAGGAGGTGCCCCCGGTGGAGGGGGTCGGCGAGGCCGTGCTGGAGCTGCTGCAGAGCGGCGACGGTTCACTGTCCGCGCTGGACGTGCCCGAGTTGGAGCCGCTCGACGGGGTCGTCATGGTCAGCGAGGTCGGCACCCCGGTCGACCTGGAGTCCTTCGACGACGACGATGCGGTCGGCCCCTTCCAGCCGGCCACCGGTGACCGGCTGGTCGGGCGGCTCGACGAGCACCCCTTCCTCGACGACGAGGCCGAGCACGCGCACTGATTCCATGACCGCCGGGCCGCTGCCGTCATCCGACGGTGGCGGCCCGGGGGGCGCATCGACCCCGGGTCACGGGGTGTGCTGGGGTCGCTTCGACAGGGCCAGCAGCAGCATCACCACGATCAGCGCCCAGGTGATCACGTAGGTGACCATCGGCCGTTGCTCACTGGCCGCCCCGACATATCCGCCGATCGCATAGCTGGCCAGGCAGAGCAGGCCCAGCCCGGCGATTCCGTCGGGCGCCGCTGGTGTCCCCGCGCTCGAAGACCCAGTCGGCCAGCCCTCGGGTGGTCCGCAGCACCGTGCCGGTCTGGAAGGAGGTCGCGGTCTGCACCCCGAAGGTGCGGGTGACCAGCCCGCCGAGGATGCCGACCGGGAAGGCGCACAGGGCGGTCAGCACGGTCCGCTCGGTCAACGAGTCCCGACCCGAGTCGAGGGACTTGTCCACCAGCCCCCACAGCACCAGCAGGGCCAGCATCGCGAGTAGTTCCCACCCGGGGGGTCGCAACGGACCCGCAGTGGGGAACCGGCGCAGCCCGGCGCCGAGCAGACCGCCCAGACCGAACGCGATGATCGACGCCAGGGCGGACGGCCACGCCGGGAGATGCCCGGCCAGGCCTATACCGATGAAGGCCACGTTTCCGGTCTGGATTCCGACGAACACCTTGTACCGCAGGAACGAGAAAGCGTCGACGACTCCCGCCAATCCGGTTCCCAACATCAGGGCGAACAACGGATACCGAAAGTCGAGTTGGGTCGTGTTCCACCGTTGTGGGGACCCTCGCCCTGCTGGTCCGGTTCTGCCTTGACGATTGGACATTGCGCACCCTACCCGGACGCCTGATCCGGTAAACGCCGGCGCTTTCCGTCCTTCGTCGCTGGAACGGATTCCACCGAATGGCGCGATCGCGTGATTCCGCGTACGCCAATTGCGGGCCAGGATCACAGGTAGGCGCCCAGCCGTGCCGTCGCACCATGGACGGCCACTTCTTGCCGGGCGCTTTTCCCGCGACTCCTGAGGAGGTCCGTCATGGATCTGGTCTCCATGGCCAGATTGCGCGTCAAGCTCTACTCGTTCGCCGCTCTGGCCGCCGCCGGAGTCGCCATCGACGCGCCGATCTGGAGCATCACGGCACTCGTGTTCCTGTGTGCCGCGATCCCGTTCGCAGTCGCGCTCCAGGGCACTGGACGTGTCCGCGCGCTCTTTCTTCCGTCCCGGGACGCCACCATGGCGGCCCCTCAACGAGAGGTTGTTCGCGATGCGCAAGTCCGATGAGTTCGGCATGGGATCCAACGGCGGCGGTTCGCTGGTGGGCACCCTGCCGCGTAACCCGGCGATCGACGACACCCACCCCGACCTGGTCACTCCGCCCTCGACCGACGACGGCCTGCTGCCCAACATGGTGTTCCCCTTCTCGCTGGCCCACACCCGCAGGGAGAGCGGCGGCTGGACCCGGGAGATCACCGACCGGCTCCTACCGATCGCGCACGACCTGGCGATCATCGACATGAAGCTGGACCCGGGGGCGTACCGGGAACTGCACTGGCACATCCAGTCCGAGTGGTCGATCATCCTCAAGGGCAGCGGCCGGATCGGGGCGGTGGACCAGGAGGGACGCAACTTCCTGGAAGACGTCAAGGCGGGCGACCTCTGGTACTTCCCGGCGGGCATCCCGCACTACATCCAGGCCTTCGAGGAGGGCATGGAGTTCCTCCTGGTCTTCGACGACGGGTGCTACTCCGAGGACGCCACCTTCCAGTTGACCGACTTCCTCGCCCACGTGCCCAGGTCGGTGATCGCGAAGAACTTCGGCTGGACCGAGGAACAGATGCGCAACCTGCCGGAACGCGAGAAGTACATGTTCCACGGGCAGGTGCCGCCGCCGCTGGCCGAACAGCGGGTCTTCAGCCCCACCGGCGACGTGCCGCGTACCTTCAAGCACGCCTTCCTGTCGCAGACCCCGGAGCGGTTCGAGGGCGGCAGCGTACGCATCGCCGACTCGACCAACTTCGCCGCCGCGACCACCACCACCGTGGCGATGGTGGAGTTGGAGCCGGGGGCGATGCGGGAACTGCACTGGCACCCCAACGGCGCCGAGATGCAGTACGTCATCTCCGGTCAGGGCCGGATGGGGGTGTTCAGCGGCGGCTCCACGGCCCGGACCTTCAACCTGCAACGCGGTGACGTCGGGTACGTGCCGATCTCGCTGGGCCACTACGTGGAGAACCTCGGCGACGAGCCGTTCGTGTACCTGGAACTGTTCCGGACCGCGAAGTTCGAGGACATGTCGCTGGCACAGTGGCTGGCCAACGTACCGCCACAGGTGGTCGCGGACACCCTGAACATGCAGCGGCAGGTCATCGAGGTCCTGCCCAAGGTGAAGAACGCCGTGCAGCGGCACTGAGCAGCGGACGCGGAAGCCACGACCTGCCAGCGGGTCGTGGCTTCCGCGTACCGGCCGGGCCTGCGTTCAGGAGGGTCGGTGGGCGTCCCAGAGGCGGGCCAACTGCACCCGGGTGCGGATGCCGAGCTTCGCGTAGATCGCCCGCAGCTGGGTGTCCACGGTGTGGAAGGAGACGAACAGCTCGTCGGCGGCCTGCTGTTTCGTGGCGCCCCGGGCGAGCAGCTCGGCCACCCGCGCCTCCGCGGGGGTGAGGGCCTGGACCCCGTCCGGCCGGGCCGTGGACCGCTCGCGGTCACCCGTGGCGAGATGGCGGCGGAGCTGCCGGGCCCGATCGTGGTCGCCGGTGGCACCGAGGCGCGCGTAGAGCGCGGCACACTCGTCGAGTACGTCGACCGCCTCGCGCCGAGGTAGGTGCGGCGAGCGCCCCAGGTCGAACATCGCGTCCGCCAGCGCCGGACGGGCCGTGGTGGTCCGCAGCCGGGCCACCGCGGTGGCCAGGGTCGACGGGTCGCCGCTGATGATCCCGTCGGCCTGGTGGGCGATGCCCTGCCACAGCCGGTTGTTCACCGTGCCGGCTACCCGCTTGAGGTGGTCGGCGAGGATCTGGGCGTGCCGGTGGTCGTCGAGCAGCAGGGCGGCGCGGACCAGTCGCGGACCGTGGTGGGGGACCAGCAGCAGGGGAGCCGCCGCCCGGTGCGACATCCGCAGCATCGCCCGCAGCAGGGGTGCGTGCCGTTCGGGTTCCGGATCGGCGGCCGCGGCAGCCCCCAGGCGAAACCACTGCAGGCCGTCCGGCCAGTCCAGGGCGGGTTTCTCCGGTGCCAGCAGGGCCCGGGCCATGGAGACCTCGTCGCGCCGCAGCAGCTCCTCCACCACGGTGCCGAGCAGGGTGGCCCGGGCCTCGTCGGGCAGCGCCTCGGCGGCCGGATCCTCCAGGGCCAGCCGGGCCCGCGCCGAGGCCTCGGCGAACTCGCCCACCGCCAGGCGGGCGACACAGTCCAGGGCGGTGACCAGGGGTCGGGCCACCCCGCCGAGGGTGTCGATCTCCTCGGTGACCGCCTCCAGGGCGCTTCGCGCGTCCGTGAACTGGCCGAGGGAGAGCTGGTTGGCGATCCGGTCCACCCGCAGGAAGACCACCTGGCTGCGGGCCCCCGGTGCGCTGGTGTCCACCTCGTGCAGGATCCGGGCGGCCCGGGGCAGGTCGGCGCCGACCGTGGCCTGGGCCGCCTGGGCCAGGGCCAGCCGGATCCCACCCTCGGGGGCCGGGGCGGTGCGGTGCGCGCGCTGCGCCTCGGCCAGCAGGTCACCGCTGTCCGGGTAGCCGAAGCGGGCGGCCACCGAGGCCCGCATGGCCAGGGTCCAGCTCCGTTCGGGGCCGCCCAGGTGCTCCTCCAGGGCCCGCTCCAGGTAGCGCATCGACAGTGAGGGGCGCTGGGTGGCGTGGTAGGCGCCCAGCCGACCCAGCAGGAGGGCCCGCTGGTGTGCGGCGCAGCGGGCTACGGCGAGTTCGGTGCGCAGCAGGAGCATGGCCTCGGGCAGCCGTCCGGCGAGGAAGAGGTGGTCGGCCGTGGCGACCAGCCAGTCCAGTTGGTGATCGGGCGCGCCGGGTGCCCCGCAGGCCAGCAGCAGGTCCGCCGAGAGGGTGGGGCTGACCGCCGGGTCGGTAGCCAGCCGGGCGGCCAAGGTCCGAGCACCCTGTCCCACGGTCGGCATGGCCTGGAGCAACCGGCGGGCGGCCGGGGCCGGGCGGCCCGCCTCGGCCAGCACCTCGGCGGCGCTCTCGTGCAGTCCCCGCTGCATCGACAGCGGCAGCTCCGCCAGCACCCCCTCGCGCAGTCGCGGCGACGCCAGCCGCAACCCGGTCGGGCCGTCGACGAGGGTCCCCCGGGCGATCAGCTCCTCCACGGCCGTCTCCAGCGCCAGCCGGGTGCCGACACCCGCGCGGGCCAGCAACCGCGCCAGGAACCAGAGTTCGCAGGGCGGGTCCGCGAGGGCGACCATCCGTACGAGGTACCGCTGAATGTCGCTGGTCGCCGGTGACCCGCCGGTGGACATCTTGGGACGCTGTACGGATGCCTCGGGCATCGGAATCACCGTCAATGCCTCCCCGAATTCGGTTCTCCGCGGCCTGTTGTGGCCGCCGGGAGCCGTTAAGGGGAGGCTAACCAGGCGGGCGGGACATTCGCGAGGAAAACTCCGATCCACTGCTGTCGGCGGGCGAATTCGATTACCGGGTCATCCGGTGGTATTCGCCCTTTCGGTGACCCGGGTTCGGTAAGTTGCGAAATCATCGGCACCGGTCGCAACGACGCATGACTTGCCGGACCGCCCGAACGGCCAGCCAGGTGTGGAGAACCGATGTCGAGTGCCGAACCGCCCGTCGGGGGGAATCGGATCGGGGCCGATCCGGCGGACGTCTACCGCGAGTTCCGCCATCCGATCCTCGTCCTGGGGGTGAGCACGGTAGTCGCCGGGGCCCTGGACGCCTTCGCCTTTCTGCGGTACGGGGCCTTCGTGGGCAACCAGTCCAGCAATGTCCTGTTCCTGGGGATCGGACCGGCCGGTGGGCATCCTGCCTGGCCCACGGCGGCGGCCTCGATGGTGGCGTTCGTGGTCGGGACAGGTCTGACCACCCGGCTGCGTGCCGTGCCGAGTCGGTGGACCCCGGTCTCCCGGGGCCTGGCCCTCGCGGTGGCCGCGGTAGCGCTCTGGGGGCCCTCAACGTGCTGTTCGAGTACGGCCGGGACAGCCCCCGGCTTCGGGCCCTGCTGGCCGCCGTCGGCGGGTTCGCGATGGGTGCCCTGGCCACCCTGTTCGTCCGCACTGCCGGGACAGCCACCACCATCACCTACCAGTCGGGCACGGTGGCGAAGACCGGTGAACGGATCGTCGGCTGGCTGCTCGGCCCACCCCAGGGTCGCGGCAGAGCCAGAAAAGGCTTCCTGCTCGGCCTGCTGACCCTCGCCGGTTACGCCTGCGGTGGCGGGATCGGCACCCTGGCCCAGCATCGACCGCTGTGGGTGCCGGCCTGGGCGGCCCTGGCCCTGCTGGCCGTGGCGCCCCTGATCCGCCACCGGGGATGACCCACCGGCGGATCGGCGACCACCCTCAGTACGACAGTCCCGGCTGCGGCTGGTTGACCCGGCGGCGACGCAGCACCACCTGCCGGGTGCCGTCCCGGTACAGCCGCACCCGGGCCAGTTCCCAGCCGGAGAACTCCGCCTGGATGGCCAACTGCGCCGCGGCGGTCAACCGGTCGACATTCGGCGGCAGCCGCAGCGGCGCGTATTCGTAGTCCATGGACCCTATGCTGCCCAGCCCGACCCCTCCGCCGCCACCCTGCCGCTGACCTGGCGCGAAAGGTACCGGATCAGCCGTCCCGTTCGGGGTAGCCGACCTCCAGCGCGGAGACGTCGTCCAACGCCGTGGTGATCTCCTCGGGCAGGGTCATCCGCTCCACCTGAAGGGCGCCGAGCAACTGCCCGCAGGTGCGGGCGCCGAGGATCGGGGCGGTCACCCCGGGCCGGTCCCGGATCCAGGCCAGCGCCACCTCCAGGGGGGACACCCCCAGGCCGGTGGCGGCGGTCGCCACCGCCTCCACGATGCTGGAACAGCGCGGCTCCAGGTAGGTGGCGACGAACCGTTCGAAATGCGGCGACACCGCCCGGGAGTCCGCCGGTCGGCCGTGCCGGTACTTGCCGGTCAGCACCCCGCGACCCAGCGGGGACCAGGGCAGCACCCCCAACCCCAGGGCGTCGCAGGCCGGCAGCACCTCCCGTTCCACCCCTCGCTCCAGCAGGGAGTACTCCACCTGGGCGGCCACCACTGGGGCCCGCCCCGGCCAGGCCGCCTGCCAGGCCGCCGCCCGGGCGGTCTGCCAACCGGAGAAGTTCGACACCCCGACGTAGCGGACCCGGCCACTGGCCACCGCGTGGTCCAGCGCGGCCAGGGTCTCCTCCAGGGGGGTCTGCGGGTCGTAGCCGTGCACCTGGAACAGGTCGACATGATCGGTGCCCAGCCGGCGCAGCGAGGCGTCCAGGGTGCGCAGCAGGTGCCCCCGGGAACCGTCCCGACGTCGGCTGCCGCCGGGCCGCAGACCGGCCTTGGTGGCGATCAGCAACTCCTCGCGCGGCACCAGACTGCCCAGCAGCGAGCCGATCACCGACTCGGCGTCACCGTCGCCGTACACGTCGGCGGTGTCGATCAGGTTTCCACCCGCGTCGAGGTAACTCTTCAGTTGGGCGGCCGCGTCGTCGGCGTCGGTGTCCCGACCCCAGGTCATGGTGCCGAGCGCGAGCCGGGAAACCGCCAGCCCGCTTCGGCCGAGCGGTCGCTGCTGCATGGTTGAACCTTATTTCGAACCGGGCCAGACGGATATCCTCGCTCCTGTCGAGTCTGCTGGCGATTCGGGGTGAGCCGGTGATCGTCCCCAGCGCCGCGATTGCGTAACCTGATGCGACTGCGGATAGGGGAGGACTCTGTGCGACTCGGGCTAAGCCTCGGATACCAGACAGCGTGGAGCACACCGGCTGATCATCTGGCCCTGGCTCAGGAGGCGGACCGGCTCGGTTACTCGGTGGTGTGGGCGGCCGAGGCGTACGGCTCCGACTCGCCCAGCATGCTCGCCTGGATGGCCGGGCAGACCGAGCGGATCGACATCGGCAGCGCCGTGATGCAGATCCCCGCCCGGACCCCGGCGATGACCGCGATGACGGCCGCCACCATCGACTCGCTCTCCGGCGGCCGGTTCCGGCTCGGCCTGGGGGTCTCCGGCCCGCAGGTCTCCGAGGGCTGGCACGGCGTACGCTTCGCCAAGCCCCTGGCCCGGACCCGGGAGTACGTCGACATCGTCAAGCTGGCGGTGGCCCGCAAGGAGGTCGCCTACGACGGCCAGTTCTACACCCTGCCGTTGCCCGACGGCCCCGGCAAGGCGCTGCGGCTGGGCTTCCACCCGCCGCGCGAGCACATCCCGATCTACCTGGCCGCGGTCGGCCCGAAGAACCTGGAACTGGCCGGTGAGATCGCCGACGGCTGGTTGGCCATCTTCTACGCCCCGGAATTCGCCCAGGAGCAACTGGCCTCGGTCGCCGCCGGTCGGGCCCGGGCCGGCAAGGAACTCGCCGGGTTCGACGTGGTGCCCTCCGTGCCGGTCGTGGTCGGCGACGACGTCGACTCCTGCGCCGAACTGGTCCGCTGGTACACCGCCCTGTACATCGGCGGCATGGGCAGCCGGCAGCAGAACTTCTACAACCAGCTGGCCACCCGGATGGGGTACGGCGACGCCGCCCGCGAGGTGCAGGACCTCTACCTGGCCAAGCGGCAGCGTGACGCCGCCGCCGCGGTGCCGCTGGAGTTCATCGACCGCACCTCCCTGCTCGGCCCCAAGGAGCGCATCGCCGACCGGATGCGCCAGTACGCCGAGGCCGGGGTGACCACCCTCTCGGTGACCCTCTTCGCGGCCGACCGGGACAGCGGAGTGCAGACCCTGCGTACCGTCGCCGAGGCCCTGGAACTCTCGGGAGTCGGGGAGTGACCTGGGTCGAAGCCATCGTCCTGGGCATCGTCCAGGGACTGACCGAGTTCCTGCCGGTCAGCTCGTCAGGCCACCTGCGGATCACCTCGGCGATCTTCTTCGACCAGGACGCCGGGGCCTCCTTCACCGCGGTCACCCAGCTGGGCACCGAGGCGGCCGTCCTGCTCTACTTCGCCAAGGACATCTGGCGAATAGGCCGGACCTGGGTCGTCGGCATCTGGGACTCCTCGGTACGCAGCAGCCTCGACTACCGCATGGGCTGGTACGTGATCGTCGGTTCCATCCCGATCGGCCTGTTCGGCTTCCTGTTCAAGGACCAGATCCGGGAGACCGCCCGCAACCTGTGGGTGGTCGCCACCACCCTGATCGTGTTCGCCTTCATCCTGGCCTTCGCCGAGTACTGGGGCCGGCAGACCCGGACCCTGAAGGACTTCCGGATGCGCGACGGCGTGGTCATGGGTTTCGCCCAGGCGCTGGCCCTCATCCCCGGGGTGTCCCGTTCCGGGGCGACGCTGACCTTCGGCCTGTTCCTCAACCTGACCCGGGAGACCGCCGCCCGCTACTCCTTCCTGCTGGCCATCCCGGCCGTGGTGATGTCCGGCATCTTCAGCCTGGGTGACGTCTTCGAACCCGCAGCCCCGGGCACCTCGGTGCCCAGCGTCGCGCAGATGGTCGTCGCCACCGTCATCGCGTTCGCGGTCGGGTACGCGGCCATCGCCTGGCTGCTGCGCTATGTCGCCCACCACACCCTGTACATCTTCGTGCTCTACCGGGTGGCGGTCGGGACCCTCGTCCTGGCCCTGCTGATGACCGGGACGATCAGCGCTACCTGAGTTCGGGTTTTGGGTGGTTGCGGTGTGGGCTGGGGCGACCGTGCCCGGCTTCGGGCGGTCAGGCTCCAAACCAAACCCCGGCACGGGCCCCCCACCCCCACCCCCGCGCCCATAGACAGCCGCAGAAAGACGGGTATTGAAAATCA
>NZ_JBEYUI010000016.1:0-143399 GCF_040643455.1 Micromonospora sp. NPDC047134 | reverse complement strand
GGCCAGATCTTGCATGAGTCACTCGTAGCTCACCGACATCGAACCTACCGATACCAACTCCTCCCGGAACCGGCCCACCTATAGAAGCGTCGACGAGAAGATCGGCGACGGGCTCGGGGACGGGGGTGTGCGGGGCAGGGGTGGGGGTGGATTTTGGCGCGGGTGGTGGGGTGAGCTTGGGAAACTCGGGCGGTGAGCGACGGGGGGCAGCGGAGGCGGCGGCTGGGGCCGGCCGTCGGGATTGCGCCGGGGGCCCGGGTCGACAAGTTCGAGATCTTCTTCGACCTGGTCTTCGTCTTCTCGTTCTTCAACATCGCCCGGACCACGGCCACCGAGATCACCGGGCGCAGCCTGTTCCACGCCCTGCTCGTGCTGGCGGTGCTCTGGTGGTGCTGGGTGGTGCACACCGTGGTGGCCACCCGGGTACGGATCGGCGAAGGCTTCGTGCCGGTGCTGATGGTGGCCGGCATGGCCGCGCTGTTCTCGTTCGCCCTGGCCCTGCCGCAGGCCTTCCAGGACTCGCGTGGCACCCAGGCCGGACCGGTCGTCGTGGCGGTCAGCTACGTGGTCATCCGCGCCGTGCACCTGGCCCTGTTCGTACACATCCTGCGGGACAACCCGACGGAACGTCGGCAGCTCACCCGGTACGCCCCGGAGCTGGTCCTGAGCACCGTTCTGCTGCTGGTGGCGGCGCTGCTGCCCGGCCAGCTCACCGACTCCGGAATGGCCGGGGTGATCCGCGACGGGCTGTGGGTCACCGTCATCCTGCTCCAGTACGGCACCGGCCTGCTGGCCAGCAGTTGGGGCTGGGAGGTCACCTCCGCGGAGCACTGGACCGAGCGGTACGACCTGATCCTGATCATCGCCCTGGGTGAGTCGGTGATCTCCGTCGGGTTGGGCAGCAACCTGATCGGCCAACCGCCCACCTGGCCGGGGATCACGGCGGCCATCCTGGGGATCGTCTTCACCGCCGCCCTGTGGTGGCTGCACTACGACGTGATCGGCCCGGCCGCCCGGATCGCCCTGCACGCCACCCTGGGCCGGCCCAGGGTGCTGATGGCCCGCGACGCGTACGCGTACCTGTATCTGCCGATGATCGCCGGGATCATCCTGTTCGCCCTCGGCGCCGAGGGCATCGTGCACGACATCGCCGAGCCGGGGGTGCCCTTCAGCGAGCCCGCACATGGCCCGGACGTGCCCCTGCTGTACGGCGGGGTGATCTGCTATCTGGCCGGCAACATGCTGTTCCAGCTGCGTACCCTGCGCACGCTGTCCTGGCTGCGGCTCGGCACCGTGGCGGTGCTGGGGGCCAGCATTCCGGCGGCCATGCGGCTGCCCGGACTGGTCACCATGGGCCTGCTCACCGCGATCTGCCTCGGTCTGATCATCGCTGAGGTGGTGTTGATGGCGGAGGGCCGGCAGGCGCTCCGCGCGGTGGTCTACGAGGAGCGGACCGCGCACGAGGCCCATGAGGCCGCCTACCGGGCCCGCTGGCACGACAACCCGCCCGACACGACACTCTGAGCCCTGCCGCCCTCCACACCCGACTGTCCGAAGGACATCAGAATGCCGCCGGAGAGACATCGGGCCGCGACCCGGTAGCCGTCCGGAAGACACCGACTTGCGCCGCAGTGCGCATTCGACGAATGGCGGATGATCCACGAGGATTTCCCGGGCTGTTTCCGGTACCTGACGAAAACCGCCTGCTTGCGCTCCCACCTGGCGTTTTCTTCACCCGTTCGGCGGAGACGGCGCGGGACCCGTGATCGGTACGGTCCTACGCACACGACGCGTCCTTCCTTATGGAACCCCCCGCGTCGGTCGTTCCACCGAAAGGCAGGCAATGACACTTCGATCCCCCTCTCGGCCCCGCCGGGGCCGGCAAGCCCTCGGCGTGATCGCCGCCGGGCTGCTCCTGGCCGGTGCCCTGCCGGGCACCGCGTCGGCTGCGGAGCCCGATCCGCGAGTCGGGCTCGGGGCCGGCTGGCTCGACGCCGAAACGGCGATCAGCAACCTGGAGCACCTGGCCAACCGTCCCAAGCCGGCGGGCTTCGTCGACCCCAACAACCCGGGCGCCGGCTCCTTCATCGCCTCGGACCTCGGTTTCGGCGGCAAGTACGCCGTCCTGGGCAACTACAACGGCTTCAACATCATGGATGTCTCGAAGCCGGCCGACCCGACGCTGGTCACCAGCGTGGTCTGCCCGGGTGGCCAGGGTGACCCCTCGGTCTTCGGCAACCTGGTCTTCATGTCGGTCGAGGAGACCCGCGGGCGCGTCGACTGTGGCACCAACAGCAGCGTCGGCACCCGGTTCCAGGGCGTCCGCATCTTCGACATCAGCGACGTGCGCAACCCGGTGCAGGTCGCCGCGGTGCAGCTCTGCCGCGGCTCGCACACCCACACGGTGGTGACGGACCCGAAGGACAAGAAGCACGTCTACATCTACAACTCCGGTACCGCCGGGGTGCGGCCGGCCACCACCATGGAGGGCTGCAACAACAACCCGGCCGACGGTGACAACCCGTCGCGCTGGCGCATCGAGGTCATCAAGGTTCCGCTGGCCGCTCCCCAGCAGGCCGCCGTGGTGAACGAGGCTCGCCTGTTCACCGACCCGGCGACCGGCCGGATCGACGGCCTGCAGAACGGCCCGACCACGCCGCGTCACCCGTCCGGTGGCAACTGGTCGCCGTCGCCGAACACCAACACCTGCCACGACATCACCGCCTACCCGGCGATCGGGCTGGCCGCTGGTGCGTGCCAGGGCAACGGCATCCTGGTGGACATCTCGGACCCGGCGAACCCGGTCCGGATCGACGAGGTCTCCGACCCGAACTTCGCGTACTGGCACTCGGCGACGTTCAACAACGACGGCACCAAGGTCATCTTCACCGACGAGTGGGGCGGCGGTAGCGGTGCTCGCTGCCGCGACACCGACCAGCCGGAGTGGGGCGCCAACGCCATCTTCGACATCGTCAAGCGCAAGATGGAGTTCCGCAGCTACTACAAGCTGCCGGTTCCGCAGACCCTGGCCGAGAACTGCGTCGCGCACAACGGTTCGCTGATCCCGGTCCCCGGCCGTGACATCATGGTCCAGGCCTGGTACCAGGGCGGTCTCTCGGTGTTCGACTTCACCGACTCCGCCAACCCGCAGGAGATCGCCTTCTTCGACCGCGGCCCGATCAACCCGGACCGGATCGTCAGCGGCGGCTACTGGTCGGTGTACTGGTACAACGGCAACCTGTTCGGCAACGAGATGGCTCGCGGCCTTGACACGTTCGCGCTGAAGCCCAGCGAGCACCTGTCTGCGGCCGAGATCAAGGCGGCTACGCAGGTCAAGCTGCCCGAGTTCAACGCCCAGCACCAGCCGAAGATCAAGTGGAAGCCGAGCTTCGCGGTCTCCCGGGCGTACTTCGACCAGGCGGTCCGGGCCAAGAGCCTGAGCCGCACGCAGGCCCACGTGGTGGACCAGCTCATGCAGCAGGCTGAGAAGTCCGCTTCCAAGGACCTGCGCCTCGTGGCGAAGATCCAGCTCCTCGCGGCCTCCGCCGCCGTCTGGGGGCCGGAGAACAAGGAGCTGAAGAAGTCCCTCCAGGACCTCCGTAACTCGCTCTGATCTGTTCCTGAAGTAGAGGGGCACCTCGGCTCGAAACCATTCGAGCCGAGGTGCCCCTCGCCTTTGCGTCACCTCGCCGTGGCCCCGGCCGAAACCGAGCCGACGGTACGCCGTGGTCCTGGCCGGAAACGACCTGACGGGTACGCCGTGGTCCTGCTCGGACAGCAGGACCACGGCGAGGATGTCAGCGCATCGCGGCCAGCATCTTCTGCATCCGGGTGATCTCGATGCTCTGGTCGGCCTCGAACTCCCGGGCGAACTGGTCGGCGGCCGGTTCCAGCCCGCCGCCGGAGGCGTACAGCTCCTCCACCATCGACACCGCCCCCTCGTGGTGACGGATCATCAGGGTGAGGAACAGCTTGTCGAACTCCGCGTCCCGAGCCTGCTTGAGCTCGTCGAACTGCTCGGGGGTGAGCATGCCCGGCATCAGCTCGTGCCCGGAGTGACCGGCGTTCGGCCCGCTGGTCGGCACGTTGCGCTCCTCCAGCCACTGGTTCATCAGCGCGATCTCGTCCCGCTGGGAGACGTCGATCCGCTTGGCCAGCAGCCTGATGTCCGGGTTCTTCGTACGGTCGTTCACCAGGGCCGTCATCGTCAGGGCCTGCTGGTGGTGCGGGATCATGCCCTGGATGAACATGGTGTCCGCGGCGGTGAACTTGGGCGGCGAAATCTTCGCCACCTCTTCCTCGGAGAGGGTCTTACCCACCTGGCCCGGGGCACCCGGCTGGACCACATGAGAGGTCGGCGGCTGGTACGGCGGTGGTTCGCTGTCCGGCCAGGCGGCGTACGCCACCCCCGAACCGACCACGGCCGTGAGGGCCACGGCCGAAATGATCATGCGACGAGACAGCGCCATGACTCACGTACCCAATCTCAGGTTGAGCTGCACAGATATGAAGGCCATAGTGCCTCATGCCGCAGGAGGTCACCAGGGACCGAGCGGTTGCCGGTTGTGCGACAGGGACCACCCGGACGGACTTTTCGTGCCGGACGAACGGCCCCAGGGACGCCTACGCAAGCATCGCCCACCCTCTGCAACGCTTCGACCCGATCTCTGCGCGACTCCGTCAGCACGCTACGTCCAGCCAGGCTTGCGCCTCCATCGCGCTGCGGCTCGACCCGACAGAACTGTCAGGCCGCTGGTATCAGCGCCGCGCCGACCGACGGCGGCCCTGGTGAATCGCACAGCTCCGGCTAGGCTCAGCCCATGCTGACGCGGCTCCAGGTGCAGGGGTTCAAGAACCTGCTCGACGTAGACGTCGAGTTCGGCCCTTTCACCTGCATCGCCGGCGCCAACGGTATGGGCAAGTCGAATCTTTTCGACGCCATCGAGTTCCTCTCGTATCTGGCGACCGACTCGTTGACCGAGGCCGCCCTGCGGGTGCGCGGCCTGGCCGGGACCAAGGGCGGCGACCCGCGCGATCTGTTCTGGGACGGCTACCGGGAACACGAGCACCGAATCAGAATCGCAGCAGAGATGATCGTCCCCGCCGAGGTCGAGGATGAGCTCGGCGAACGGGCTCGTCCGGCCGCCACCTACCTGCGATACGAGGTGCTGCTCAGCTACGAGTCCTCGCGCGGCGATCATTCGGTGGGACGACTTCATCTGCTCCGCGAGGACCTGCGACAGATTCCGAACGCTCGCGCTCGCCTTGCCTTCCCCGCCGCTGCGGCCTTTCTCGATGCCGTGCTGATCGGCGAAGACCAGGACCGCGTCTTCTTGTCCACCGACGGCGGCAGCGGCAACGAGCGGTTGATCAACGTGCACGACCATTGGAACCGGGTCGAGAAGTCCCGACCGGCTGGTCGAGTGGTACGGACGGTACTGAGCACGAAGATCACCGCGGACGATCCGACGCTACTGGCCGCCCGGAACGAGATGAGAAGCTGGCGACGGCTCGCCCTGGAACCGTCCGCGTTGCGGACGCCGGACGACACCACCGGAGCTGAATCACTGGCCACCAACGGCCGGCACCTGCCCGCCACGCTCTATCGAGTGGCACACGGGCCGGAATGGTCGGTCGAGCCGGATCGGGTCTACGCGAGGGTGGCCGGCAGGCTCTCGGACCTGTCCGGCGTCGCGGTCGAGGATCTGACGGTCGAGTTCGACGAAGCTCGGGAGCTTTTCACGCTCTTCCTTCGTGAGCGGGGGGGCCTACGGCTTCCCGCACGCGCGCTGTCCGAGGGCACCTTGCGTTTCCTCGCGCTCTGCGTCCTACTGGAGGACGCAGAGTTCACCGGTCTCATCTGCATGGAAGAGCCGGAGAACGGCATTCACCCGGCAAATCTGCCGGCCATGGTGCAGCTCGTCCGCGACCTCGCCGTCGACCCCACCGATCGGCCCAACGATGACAATCCGTTTCGTCAAGTCATCATCAACACTCACTCGCCCGGGGTGGTGCAGCTCTGCGATCCTGACGACCTTTTGCTCGCTGACCTGCGGCTGAAGGCGGCCCCCGCTGGTGAGGCAGCGCGAGCTTTGTCCCTGTTGCCGTACCGCCAGTCGTGGCGGGCAAGACGAGGAAAACCAGCCTTCTCGATGGCCGACATCGTGGCCTACCTTGCCGAGCCACCCGAGGCCAAGCTGCGCCTCCCCCCGGGCCTGACCGCATGACCACCCACACCCTCTCGGGCTTGTTCGTACCAGAGGGCACCTCGGACGGGCCCCTAGCCGCGCATATCGAGCGCTTGTTCTTCTACAAAGGCTGCCCTGTCACCCTGACCACACCAGATTTCCCGCGCCTCTCCGGAGTCGACCGCGATGTGGCGTCCCGGGTGCGGGCCGGGCTCGAACTCGTCGGGGACACGGTTGATGTGATCGTCGTCCATCGGGACGCGGACAACGCGGGGGAACACGCCCGCCGACTGGAGATCGAGTCGGCGGTGCGATCGTTGGGGGTGTCGACCGAACTCGTCCCGGTCATTCCGGTGCGCATGACCGAGGCATGGCTGCTGCTGGACGAAGCCGCCATCCGTCACGTCGCGGGCAACCCCAGGGGACGGGCAAGGTTGAACCTTCCGAGACCCCACGAGGTCGAATCACGGGCTGATCCCAAGAGCATTCTCCGTGCCAGCCTGCTGACGGCGTCTGAGGAGTCCGGTAGACGGCGCGAGGCGGTAGCCCGGCGCTTCAACGAACACCGCAAGCAGTTGCTGGAACGGCTCGACCCGGCCGGCCCTGTCCTCCGCCTGGACAGCTGGGCCAGAATGGTCGCGGCCATCGACGAGGTCGTGAAGCGTTGGAAGTCCAGTCCAACCCGGTGACCGAGGTGACTCGGCCGGAATCCCCGGCGTACCGGAAGATATGAGGATGCGGATCCTCATGGCCGGCGCGTCCGGCTTCCTCGGCACCCGGCTGGTCGACCTGCTCGTCGCCGACGGGCACCAGGTGACCCGGCTGGTCCGGCGGCCACCGCGTACCCCGGACGAGCGGCAGTGGTCACCCTCGGCGGGCCAGCTGGACCCGGCCCTGGTGGCCGAGGCCGACGCGGTGGTCAACCTGGCCGGTGCCGGGGTGGGTGACCGGCGCTGGAACGACCGGTACAAGCAGTTGATCCGGTCCAGCCGGGTGGACACCACGGGCACCCTGGCCATCACCATCGCCGGGTTGCCGGCCGCGGACCGGCCGGAGGTGCTGCTGAACTCCTCCGCGATCGGCTGGTACGGCAACACCGGCGACCGGGTGGTCGAGGAGGACGCCCCGGCCGGGGAGGGCTTCCTCGCCGATGTGGCCCGGGTGTGGGAGGCCGCTACCCGGCCGGCCGAGGACGCCGGGGTACGGGTGGTGCGGCTGCGCACCGGGCTGCCGCTGCACCGCGAGGGTGGGCTGCTCAAGCCACTGCTGCTGCCGTTCAAGCTGGGCATCGCCGGACGGCTGGGCAGCGGACGGCAGTGGATTCCGTGGATCTCGATGGTGGACTGGCTGAACGCCACCACCTACCTGCTCGCCCGCGCCGACCTGGCCGGGCCGGTGAACGTGGTCGGCCCAGCCCCGGTCACCAACGCCGAGTTCACCCGGGAGCTGGCCCGGCAGGTGCACCGCCCCGCCGTCATCCCGATCCCCGCCCTGGCCCTGAAGGTGGCCCTGGGTGGCTTCGCCCAGGAGGCCCTGACCAGCACCCGGGTCCTGCCCGGCGTACTGACCCGGGCCGACTTCCGCTTCCGCCACCCGGATCTGCCCAGCGCTCTGCGGGCCGGGCTCCAGGACTGACCCCGGCTCCGCTCAGCAGCCGATGGTCCAGTGGTTGGGGGCGATCTGCCGCAGGGCGGTGGTGTAGAAGGTGTTGTAGAGCCCCATCCGCTGGTTGGAGCCGTTGGCGTAGGCGTACCCACCCAAGTGGTAGGCCCGGCCGGCGGTCACATGGGCGTAGTTGCTGGCGGTGACACAGGTCGGGGCACCGGTAGGGCTCGGGGAGACCGTCGGGCTCGGCGACACGGTCGGGCTCGGCGATGCCGTCGGGCTGGGGGTGGGCGGGGGCGTGCCACCGCCGTCCAGGCCGAAGAAGAGCGCGTCCCGGTACGCCGAGCAGATGGTGTCCAGGAAGTACGCCGCAGCGGTGCCGCACTGGTCCATGGCCGTACCCGGGTCGACCGGGGTGCCGTGGCCCATGCCGGAGATCCGGTACAGCCGTACCGCGTCCCTGCCGTACACCTCCAGGCTGGTGCCGCCGGGCAGTTGGGCGGTGCTGGTCGGGGTCTGCGTCACCCCGAGCACGTTGGTCCACTGGTCACGGGACTCCACCGCGTTGGACGTCGCCACGGTGTAGTCGGCGGTGCCGTGCCAGATCGCCACCCGGGGGCGCGGGCCGGAGTGACCGGGGTGGGCGGCGCGCACCAGGTCACCCCACTGCGCCGGGGTCTTGTCCACCCCGGGGTTCATGCAGGAGAAGGCGTTGACCATGCCGGTGGCGCAGCGGTACGGCAGGCCGGCGATGACCGAGCCGGCGGCGAAGACCTCCGGGTAGGTGGCCAGCAGGGCCGCGCTCATCGCCCCGCCGCCGGACAGGCCGCTGACGTACACCCGGTCGGCGGCCGTGCCGTAGCGGGACCGGGCGTGGTCGACCATCTGTTTGATGGACAGCACCTCACCCTGGCCCCGGCTGGTGTCGCCGATCTCGAACCAGTTGAAGCAGGCGCTGGAGTTGTTGGCCGACCGCTGCTCGGGCACGATCACGGTGAACTTCCACTGGTCGGCGTACCTGCGCCAGCCGGAGTTGGCGAAGTAGCCGGCGGCGTCCTGGGCGCAGCCGTGCAGCAGGACGACGGCCGGGGCACCGGCGGGCAGGTTGTCCGGCCGGTAGGCGTACATGGCCAGGTTGCCGGGGTTGGTGCCGAAGCCGGTGACCTGGGCCAGGGAGGCCGCCTGGGCGGGTACGGCGACCGCCACCGGGGCGGTGGCGGCCAGGACCAGAGCGGCCAGTACGCCGGCCAGCCGGCCGAAGGGGGTACGGATTAGGCGCACGGGACCTCCCGAGGAATGTGATCTGGATCACCGATGATTACCGCGAGGTTACGCAGATGGGTCCGGGCGATGACATGGCGAGGATGCACACATTCGTCGATGTCCGGGTGTGGGACCCCGGCTTGCACCCGGAAGGTGCCGGCGTGTCCGGACGCGGTTGGTAACGTCCGCTAGGTGCCCACCTCGCCGTCCGTGGCGTCCGCGCCCGCCTCACCGGTACCCGTCACCCGTGATCGTCGCGCCGACCTGATCGTGACACTTGTCGCGCTGGCGCTGGCCGTCTGGGTGACCAGTGGGCTGTGGCGGAACCCGAACGGTCGCGCCATCACGGTCAACTCCAGCGACCAGGCGCTGTTCGAGTGGCTGCTGGCCTTCGGCGGGCACGCGGTCAGCCACGGGGACAACCCCCTCTACACGTACCTGATCAACGTGCCGGACGGGGTGAACCTGGCGGTCAACACCTCGATCACGGTGTACGCGGTGGTCTTCGCCCCCCTGACGTACCTGATCGGGGCGCCGGCCACCTTCCTGGTGATCCTCACCCTGAACCTGGCCGCCACCGCGGTCGCCTGGTACTGGCTGCTCTCCCGGCACCTGGTGCGCAGCCCACTGGCCGCCGCCGTCGGCGGGCTGTTCATCGGCTTCTCCCCCGGCATGGTCTCGCACGCCAACGCCCACCTGAACTGGACCGCCGGTTGGCTGGTGCCGCTGCTGGTGTGGCGGGTCTTCGCGCTGCGCCGACCCGGGCACTGGCTGCGCGACGGGGTGATCCTGGGACTGCTCGTCGCGGTGGCCTTCTCGATCGCCGCCGAAGGGCTGTTCTTCACCGCCCTGGCCCTGGGCCTGTTCGTGGCCGTCTGGGCGCTGCACCCGGCAAACCGGGCCGAGGCCCGGGCGGTGCTGCCGTCCTTCCTGCGGGGCCTCGCGACGACCGCGGTGGTCGCCGGGGCGCTGCTGGCGTACCCCCTGTGGTTGCACTTCGCCGGGCCGCAGCGCTTCCACGGCACCGGCTTCGACCCGGTGATCCACTCCGAGGACATCGCCGCCTACGCGGCCTTCCCGCGCCGCTCCCTGGCCGGAGAGGCCGGCCTGCGTACCTCGCTGGCACCGAACCCCACCGAGGAGAACTCCTTCTTCGGGTGGCCGCTGCTGGTGCTCACCCTCTGCTGCTTCGTGCTGCTGTGGCGTCGGGCGGATCCGCGTCGCCGGGCCACCCTGTGGGCCCTGGGCGCCCTGGCGGTGGTCTTCAGCGTGCTCTCCTTCGGGCCGGTGGCGAAGGTCGACGGTCGGCGTACCGACCTGCCGATGCCCTTCGACCTGCTCGGGCACCTGCCGGTGGTGAACGCCGCGCTGCCCGCCCGGCTGGCCCTGGTGGTGACCCCGGTGATCGGCCTGCTGCTGGCGTACGCCATCGACCAGTTGCGGCAGCGACCACCGCGCCGGCCGGCGGCGGTGGCCTGGATCCTGGGTTTCGTGGCCGCGTTGCTGCCGCTGTTCCCTACCCCCCTGCTGACCAGCGAACGGGAGCCGATCCCCCGCTTCATCACCTCCGGCGCCTGGCGGGAGTACGTCTCCCCCGGCGGGGTGTTGACCCCGGTGCCGCTGGCCCTGGACGTCTACCCCGACGGTCAACGCTGGCAGGCGTACGCCCTGGCCAACCGGCAGGGTGAGTTCGCGATCCCGTCCGGGTTCTTCCTCGGGCCCGGCGGTCCGGACGGCCGGGGCCGGATCGGGCCGGTGCCCCGGCCCTTCAGCGCCCTGCTCGACCAGGCCGCCCGCACCGGACTGCCCCCGATCGTCACCGCAGGCACCCGCGAGGATGTCCGGGCCGACCTAGAGCACTGGCGCATCGAGACAGTGGTGCTCCCCGACGAGGTGCACGGCGCCAAGTGGCCGGTCGACGAGGAGGCGCTGCGCCGGACCCTGACCATGCTGCTCGGCGAACCGGAGCGGGTCGAGGACGTCTGGCTCTGGCGGGTCCGCGAGAACTGACCGCGGGTGAGCTGGCTCACCCCAGGTGACCAGCGAGTACGGGTCTAGGCTGGATCACGTGACCACGACGACCTCCGGCCTGACGGCCGTGCGCGCCGGTGTCCTCGACTACACCGCAGCCTGGGACGAGCAGCGCCGCCTGCACGAGGCGGTGGTCTCCGGCGAGTCCGGCGACACCGTGCTGCTGCTGGAGCACCCGAGCGTCTACACCGCCGGCAAGCGCACCGAGCCGTGGGACCGCCCGATGGACGGCACCCCCGTGGTCGATGTGGACCGGGGCGGCAAGATCACCTGGCACGGTCCGGGGCAGTTGGTCGGCTACCCCATCCTGCGCCTGCCCGACCCGATCGACGTGGTCGCGTACGTACGGCGGGTCGAGCAGATGCTGATCGACGTGTGCGCCGAGTTCGGCCTGACCGCCGGCCGGGTCGAGGGACGCAGCGGCGTCTGGGTGCCGGAGGACGACCGGGGCCCGGCCCGCAAGGTGGCCGCCATCGGCATCCGGGTAGCCCAGGGGGCCACCCTGCACGGCTTCTCGATCAACTGCGACTGCGACCTGACCCACTTCGACAAGATCGTGCCCTGCGGCATCCGCGACGCCGGAGTCACCTCCCTCTCCGCCGAACTGGGCCGCCCCATCACCATCACCGAGGTCCTCCCCGTCGTCGAAACCCACCTCCCCACCCTCACCGCCTGACCCGTTCTGCCGCGTTGATCAATAGGTTTGCGTCAGGATCGGCGCCGTCACCGACGTCCTTGATCAACTTTGAATGGGTGGGGGGATTCACAGGGGTTGGGGGGTGACGGGGGTCGCCCGCTGTTCATCGACAGCCGCCGTCCGACGTAGGCTCGTTTTCGTGACGATCGAGCACACCGCACCGACGACCGGCCAGGCCACGCGCAGCGCGACCCCCGCCCCAGAAGGGCGACGGCTGCTGCGCATCGAGGCTCGCAACGCCGAGACGCCGATCGAACGCAAACCCCCGTGGATCAAGGTCAAGGCCAAGATGGGCCCGGAGTACACCCAACTGCGCGGGCTGGTCTCGCGCGAAGGGCTGCACACGGTGTGCCAGGAGGCCGGCTGCCCCAACATCTACGAATGTTGGGAGGACCGGGAGGCCACCTTCCTCATCGGTGGTGACCAGTGCACCCGCCGCTGCGACTTCTGCCAGATCGACACCGGCAAGCCGGCCGAGTTCGACGCCGACGAGCCGCGCCGGGTGGCCGAGTCCGTGGTCTCGATGGGCCTGCGGTATGCCACCATCACCGGCGTCGCCCGTGACGACCTGCCCGACGGCGGTGCCTGGCTGTACGCCGAGACCGTCCGGCAGATCCACGCCCTGCAGCCCGGCTGCGGTGTGGAGCTGCTGATTCCCGACTTCAACGCCGTACCGGAGCAGCTCGCCGAGGTCTTCGGGGCGCGACCGGAAGTGCTCGCGCACAACGTCGAGACGGTGCCCCGGATCTTCAAGCGGATCCGGCCGGCGTTCCGCTACGAGCGGTCCCTGGACGTGATCCGGCAGGCCCGCGCCGCCGGTCTGGTGACCAAGAGCAACCTGATCCTGGGCATGGGCGAAGAGCGCGCCGAGATCTCCCAGGCGCTGCGCGACCTGCACGAGGCCGGCTGCGAGCTGATCACCATCACCCAGTACCTCCGCCCCTCCCCCCGGCACCACCCGGTGGAGCGCTGGGTCAAGCCGGAGGAGTTCGTCGAGCTGAGCGCCGAGGCCGAGGAGATCGGCTTCGCCGGGGTGATGAGCGGGCCGCTGGTGCGCTCGTCGTACCGCGCGGGACGGCTCTACCAGCAGGCCCTTTCCGCCCGCGAGGATGCCGCCCAGGTCGCCTGAGGTCCGGTCCGATTCGGCCGCCCGGATGGAGCACCCGGGCGCGGATCGGCCATCGGTTGCCGACCACTAGACTTGACGCCATGGCAAAGCCCCAGGAGAAGGTCTCGTTCGGTCAGCGGCTGAAGCAGATCGGGTTGGTGTTCAAGTTCACCGCCAAGCAGGACAAGTGGTTCGCGCCGCTGGCCGCCGGCGCGGTGCTGATCCCACTCGCGCTGACCGTCGTGGCGATCGTGCTCTGGGGCTGGCTGTGGCTGCCGCTGGGCATCCTGTTCGCCCTGCTCTGCCTGCTGATCGTGCTCAACCTGCGGTCCAACCGGGCGATGATGAACGCCGCCGAGGGGCAGCCGGGCGCCGCCGCGCAGATCATGGAGAACATGCGCGGTGACTGGCGGGTCTCCCCCGCGGTCAGCTCGACCACCCAGATGGACATGGTCCACCTGGTCATCGGCCGACCGGGCGTGATCCTGCTGGCCGAGGGGAACCCGCAGCGGGTACGCAGCCTGCTCGGCCAGGAGAAGCGGCGACTCGCCAAGGTGATCGGCAACGCCCCCCTGTACGACTACGTGATCGGTCAGGAGGAGGGCGAACTGCCCATCCGCAAGCTGCGGATGACGCTGATGCGGCTGCCCCGCAACCTCAGCGGCAAGGACGTCAACTCCCTGGACAAGCGGCTCAAGGCGCTCACCGCCCGCCCGCAGATGCCCAAGGGCGCCATCCCCAAGAACCTCCGCCCGCCGCGCGGCGCCCGCCAGATGCGCGGCCGCTGACCGCCCCGGCTCCGCATCGCCCCACCGCTCGCGCTTCGCGAGCCTGCGCGTGCATAACCCCGCGCACCCCGCAGCGGCGATCATGCACTTTCGGTCGCCGTTATGCCAGGAATGAGCGTTTTGCCGAGACCAAAAGTGCATGATCGCGGGGCAGGGGGCAGGGGGCCGGGGGTCAGCGGGGGGCGGGGATGGTTACTGAGCGGGTCAGGCGGTCGTGTAGGCCGCGGCGGTGCTGGTCCATGAGGAGGGCGGGCACCACCAGGGCCAGGAGTACGCCGCGCAGCAGGGCGCGCAGCAGGCCGATCCGGCCGCCGTCGGTCCAGTCCACGCAGCGGATCCGGGTCACGTACATGCCGGGGGTCTGGGCGAACAGGCCGAGGAAGACGGCGTACTCCACGATCAGCACGAGGACCGGCGCCCAGCCGTCGCGGGTCGGGCTGGCGAACAGGCCGGCCGCGAGCAGGCAGAGCACCCAGTCGATGATCAGCGCTCCGAATCGTCGCCCCAGATCGGCCGGTACGAAGTCCGGGTCGACTGCGGGCGGTGTCGGAGGGTGCGGCGGGGTTGTCACAGCGGCCAAGGTTACTCAGCGCTGTGGTGACAACCGGGCGCAGGTCCGGCACGAGGTCGCGAAATCGGACGACCTACCTGAAGCTTCACTAGACTGGCCCTGTCGGACCCGTCCCTCCGGTCCCAGCGGCCCCAACTGTTAGAGGTGACACACCGCGAGGGACGTAACACGGCAGAAACACTGGAGACATGGCTGGGCAACCCCACAGCCATAGCGTCGCCAGGAGCCTAGCTACCCGTGGACGTGCCAGGAGGACGAGTGTTCGCCAATCCCGAGGAACTCCTGCGTTACCTCAAGAACGAGGACGTAAAGTTCGTCGACGTTCGTTTCTGTGACCTGCCCGGCGTCATGCAGCACTTCAACCTGCCGGTGGAGTCTGTCGACGACTCCTTCTTCAACGACGGTCTCGCCTTCGACGGATCGTCGATCCGTGGTTTCCAGGCGATCCACGAGTCGGACATGCTCCTGCTCCCGGACGTCGCGACCGCCTTCATCGACCCCTTCCGCACGCAGAAGACCCTCGCGCTGAACTTCTTCATCCACGACCCGTTCACCCGCGAGGCGTACTCCCGAGACCCGCGGAACGTGGCGAAGAAGGCCGAGGCGTACCTCGCCGCCAGCGGCATCGCGGACACCGCGTACTTCGGCGCCGAGGCCGAGTTCTACATCTTCGACTCGATCCGCCACGAGACCTCGGCGCACCAGTCGTTCTACTACATCGACTCGATCGAGGGCGCCTGGAACACCGGCCGCGAGGAGGCGGGCGGCAACCGGGGCTACAAGACCGCGTACAAGGGTGGCTACTTCCCGGTGCCGCCGGTGGACCACTACGCCGACCTGCGCGACTCGATCGTCCGCCGGCTGATCGACACCGGCTTCACCGTGGAGCGCTCGCACCACGAGGTCGGCACCGCCGGCCAGGCGGAGATCAACTACAAGTTCTCCACCCTGCTGCACGCCGGCGACCAGATGCAGCTGTTCAAGTACATCGTCAAGAACCAGGCCTGGGCCGCCGGCAAGACCGCGACCTTCATGCCGAAGCCGCTCTTCGGCGACAACGGCTCCGGCATGCACACCCACCAGAGCCTCTGGCTCAACGGTGAGCCGCTGTTCTACGACGAGACCGGCTACGCCGGCCTGTCCGAGACCGCCCGCTGGTACATCGGCGGTCTGCTGCACCACGCGCCGTCGCTGCTGGCCTTCACCAACCCGACGGTCAACTCGTACCGTCGTCTGGTGCCGGGCTTCGAGGCGCCGGTCAACCTGGTCTACTCGCAGCGCAACCGCTCCGCCTGCACCCGCATCCCGGTCACCGGCAGCAACCCGAAGGCCAAGCGCGTCGAGTTCCGGGTGCCGGACCCCTCGGCCAACGTCTACCTCGCCTTCTCGGCGATGCTGATGGCCGGCCTGGACGGCATCAAGAACAAGATGGAGCCGCCGGCGCCGATCGACAAGGACCTCTACGACCTCCCGCCGGAGGAGTGGGGCGACGTCAAGCAGGTGCCGGGCTCGCTGCCGGCGGTGCTGGACTCCCTGGAGGCCGACCACGACTATCTGCTCGACGGTGGGGTCTTCACCCCGGACCTGATCTCCACCTGGGTCGACTGGAAGCGGGCCAACGAGGTCGACCCGGTGCGTCTGCGCCCGACCCCGCACGAGTTCGCGATGTACTTCGACTGCTGAGGCAGATCAGCTCCGGTCGGGCCGGCTCCGCGTTCGCGGGGCCGGCCCGGCCGCGTCTGGGCCCCCTGCCTCGAACAATCCACCCCCTCCGGTCCGCCTGTCGAAGCTGCCGCACACTGTGCCGACAGGTGCCACAAGATCGGACAGGAGAACACACCATGACCCTCCGCGGGATGGAACGGCCGTCGACCCGACTGGAGGCCGCCAAGGCGTACGCGGAGCAGGCCTGGGGACCGGGTACCTCCAGACGGGTGGCCACCTTCACCGACGGCACCCCGTACCTGCGGGCGGGTCTGGTGGGCCAGGTCCTGGCCTGGCTGATCGACGCGGTGGTGTGTCTGTTCGGTGTCGGGGTCTGTGTCGTCGTCCTGGCCCTGCTGCACGACGGTGGGCAGGGCCTGTCCATCGATGCCGTCGTCCTGCTGGCGCTCGCCGCGTGCGTCGTGGTGCCGATGCTGTACGGGCTGTGCTACCGCAACGGGCGAGCCCTCGGCGGGGTCCTCACCGGCACCCAGCTGGTACGGGTCGCCGACGGTGGTCGACTGGGCCTGACCGGCTGCTGGGCCATGGTGGTCCGGACGGTGTTCCTGCCGATTCTGCTGGCCATCGTGGTGCTGAGTGCGGCCACCGGGTTGGGGATGGCCGGTTCGCGGACCAGCATCGACCGGGCCGCCACCCGACAGTTGCGGGATGCCGGCCTCCGGTGACCCCTCACCAGACTGGGCACTGACTCAGGTCGGCCCGCGCGTGTCAGGGACCCCCGGATACCTTCGCGTCCGATATATTGCGGGCATGGATACGCCGCTACGCGAACCCACCTTCCTCATCCTCACCGCCCTGGCGCGCGAACCGATGCACGGCTACGCGATCATCGGCGAGGTCGCCGCCCTCTCCGAGGGGCGGCTCTCACTGCGCCCCGGCACCCTCTACGGTGCGCTGGACCGGCTCACCGACGCCGGGCTGGTAGAGGTCGACCGGGAGGAGACAGTGGACGGTCGGCTGCGCCGCTACTACCGCCTCTCCCCCAGCGGGGACGCCACCCTGGCCGCCGAGACCGAGCGGCTGCGGCGCAACGTCGAGGCGGCCACCGCCCGGCTGCGCACCCGCCGGGTCCAGGCACTGACTCCGCGTACGGCCGGGGGGTTGGCATGAGCGAGTTGGCGCGACGCTACCGGCGCCTGCTGCGGGCGTACCCGGCGGACTACCGACGCGAGCGCGGCGACGAGATCGTCGGGACCTACCTCGACCTGGCGGGTCCTGAACGGCGTTGGCCCTCCCCGGCGGAGGCCGCCGACCTGCTGCGCGGGGGTCTGCGGCAGCGGTTGCGGGCTGCCGGCGCGACCGATCTGCTTCCCGGGGTACGCCTGGCCGGACTGCTGGCCCTGGCCACGGCCGTCTTCCTGGCCGGCTTCTGGGCCACGGTCGAGCCGAACGCCCCCAAACCCGAGTGGGGCATGCCGAGTTTCGGCCCCTTCGTCTCGGTCGGGGTGATCGTCTGGTGCGCCTGGCTGCTCTGCGCGCCGCTGCTGTTCGTGGCGCCGGGCAGGATCACCCGGGTCGCCCTAGCCGTGGCGATCCTGGCCACCACTGTCGCTCCGGTGGTGGGTGGGCTGTTCGGGGCACCCCGCCCGCCGCTGTCCGTCCTGGCCCCACAGGTGGCCCTCGGAGTGCTGGCCCTGGCTGTGGGCGACCGGCTGCCGCGACCGGTGCGGGCCCTGCCGAGCATGGCGGCGCTCGCCGGGGTCGGTACCGGGCTGGCCCTGGTCGGGCGGGGTAACTGGGGTTGGTACGCCTGGACGGCCGAGCAGCTGCTGCCGATCACCGGCATGGTGCTGCTGGTGATCGGCGTGCTGCTGGCGATCGGGCTGGGGATGCGGCGCGACGAGCGCGGCGGTTGGGCCACGGTGGCGCTGCTGACCCCGGTCGGCCTGCTCAACGCGCACCTGCTGGCCGGGGCGGTCGACGGCCTGGCCAGCGGCGCCCCACGTCCCACCTACTCGACCATGGTCGCCACCGCGATCGCGGTGGCCCTGATCGGCCCGGCCCTGCTGCCGGCAGCCGTGGCGCTGCGTCGCCGGGTGGGCCTGCGACCGGCCACCTCCTGCCCCACCTGCGGTAACCACCGCTGACCGGATACCGGGGGGTGTCAGTCGTAGCCCGACCGCGCTGACACCCCCCGGTCAGGTAGGTGATCCACCCGGCGACTGACGCCTCAGCCGGGACGGCGCCCAGAGCAGGATTGCCAGTACCAGGAGGGTCATCGCCACCGCGCCGGGCGCTTTGACCAGTCGGGCCACATTGGTGCCGTCCGGCAGGGCCAGGAAGGACGCCGCCGCGCAGGGCAGCACGAACCAGGTGGTCCGGCCGGCGGTCACCGCCAGCACCGCCAGGGGCCAGGTGGCGTACCAGGGGTGGAACACCGGCGCCAGGACCACGGTGGCTACCAGCGCCACCCCGGCACCACCGAGTGCCAGCCGCCACCGGGCCACCCGGGGGTCGGGACAGTGGTCGGCTGCCGAAGCACCGGTGGGGGTAGCGGCCCGAGTGGACCCACGCAGTGCGGACCAGGTCCGCCACCACAGGAAGACCAGGAAACCGGCCAGCAGGACCAGCCCGACCACCCGGGCCACCGACACCGCGCCGAGGTCCCGACCGGCCAGCTCACCGGCGTAGTCGACGACCATGCCGACCGCCGTCGGGGGCGAGGTCCACTGCACGGTGTCGCCACTGCTGCCCAGCCCGCCGATCCAGCCCAGCCCCAGACCGGACAGCAGCGAGGTCACCGCCACGGCGCCGAGCACCCCGACGGCCAGCAGACCGCCGTCGCGCAGCAGCACCGGCAGGGTGTACCGGCCGCGTACCGCAGCCAACGCCGCGAAGGGCAACACCACCCCGGCGGTCGCCTTCACCGACACCGCCAGCCCGAGCAGCATCCCGGCGGCCAGCAGCCACCCCGGCCGCTGGCCGGTAATCCGAGGCGCGGACACCACCGGGCGGGTCAGCAGCAGCAGGCCGGGCAGGAGCAGGCCGAGCATCACCGCGTCGTTGTGCGCGCCGGCCACCAGGTGTACGCCGACAAGTGGGCAGGCCAGCACCAGCCAGGTCGCCCGTCGGGCCGGTACCCCGGCCGCCCGGGCCAGGCCGGGCAGACAGAGCGCGGCCACCAGCAGGCCCGCCACCGCCAGCACCCGCAACGCCACCACCGTGCCGACCAGGCCACCGCCGAGCATCACCGCCAGGGCCGCGAGCAGCACGAAGACCGGACCGTACGGGGCAGGGGTGTCCCGCCAGACCGGGGCGACCGCCTCCAGCCAGGGGCAGCCGGCCGCCGCCACCCCGGTGGCGTACGGGTCATCGCCGTCGGCGTACACCCAGCCCTGGCAGGCGTACGAGTAGACGTCCCGGCTGCCCAGGGGTGCGCTGAACAGCAGCGGCAGGGTCCACAACCCGGCGGTGCGGTAGGCCCACCGGGCCGAGGGGGCGCCCGCGCGCAACATCCACCACGCCCCGACCATGGCGGCGGTACCGGCCAGCCACAGGGCTACCGTCAGCGGACCGGTGTCGGAGTCCCAGACCCGGACAGTGGTGGCTCCCGGCAGGGCACCATCGAGATATCCGGCGACCACCAGCAGCAGGGCCCCGACCAGCCCCAGGTGACGGGCCCCCCGGTCGCGCGGGGAGACAGGTCGGGGAGCGCCGGGGTCGGTCACCGGCGTACCTCTCCTCAGTCGGCGGGAACGGGACGGCGGGCCGTCCTCGCCGACCGTATCAAGCGGACCGCCACCACGATCACGAACAGGGTCATCAGGGGCGCACCGATGGTCTTGGTGTGCCGGGGCAGCCCGGTGCCGTCGGCCAGCACATGGAAGGCGGAGTAGACCGTCACCGCGCTGAACCACCAGGTCCGGTGGGCGGTGGCGGCCAGCAGGACCAGCGGCCAGAACCAGTACCAGGGGTGGAACAGCGGGGCCAGCGCCACCGCCGCGGTCAGGGCCAGGGCGGCGTGCCACAGGGGTTCCCGGTACCGGGCCCGGAACCACAGCCACACCAGCAGCGCCGCCAGCACCACCATGGCGATGCCCCGGGTCACCGGCAGGGCGTCGATGTGCAGGCCGAAGGGCAACGCCAGGTAGCCGAGGGTCTGCCCGACCGCGGTCGGCGGCGAGGTCCAGGCGATCACCTCGTTGCCGTGCGAGAGCCCGGTGATCCAGCCCAGGTCCAGTCCGGCGGCCAGGGTCACCCCGAACAGGGTGCCGACCGCGCCACCCACCACCGGCGTACCGTGGCGCAGCAGGCCGCGCAGGGAGAACCCGTTGGGGATCGCGGCGAGGGCCGCGAAGGGCACCACCACCAGCGCGGTGACCTTGATCCCGGCGGCCAGGCCGAGCACCACTCCCCCGGCCAGCAGGTGCCAGGTACGGCCCGGCCAGGTGACCACTATGGCCAGTCCGGCCACCATCAACCCGACCATCATGGCGTCGTTGTGCACCCCGGAGATCAAATGCACCCCCACCAGCGGGCTGGCCAGGGCCAGCCAGAGGGCCCGGCCGACCGGCACGCCGCAGCGGCGGGCCAGCACCGGCAGGCAGGCCGCCGTCAGCACCACCCCGGCCACCGCGAGCACCCGGAACATCGCGATGCTGCCGAACAGCGAGCCGGTGGCGGCGACCACCGCGCCGGAGATCACCACGAACAGCGGACCGTACGGCGCCGGGGTGTCCCGCCAGATGTACGACATGGTGTCCAGCCAGGGGCAGGGCAGGGTGGAGACGCCGTACTCGTACGGGCTGATGCCGTTGGCGTAGCTGGCCCCCTGGCAGGCGTAGGCGTACGCGTCCCGGCTGCCCAGCGGCGGGGTTACCAGGAAGGGCAGGATCCACAGGGCGGCGGTGGTCAACGCCCAGCGGGCCGAGGGCACCCGGTCGCGCAACACCCACCAGGCCACCGACATGGCGATGGTGCCGAACAACCACAAACCGATGATCCACGGCCCGTTCGGGCCCAACCAGATCTTCACCGGGTCGGGTCGTAGGTCCCCGTCGGGCAGGGCACCGCCGAGGAAGGCAGCCACCGCCAACATGATCGATCCGGCCAGTCCAGTCCAGCGCACGAGGTGATGGGGCACGTCCGTCATGCTGCCAGTACCGTGAGCGCGGTACGGAGGTGGGCATGCGGGGCTCTCGGGTGGTGGCGCTGGCCGCCGCGTCCGCAGGGGCGCTCGGTGTGGCGTACCTCATCCTCCCGGTGATGGGTTCGGACCTGGCGGCGCAGGTGGCCCGGGCCGACTTCTTCGCCGCGCACGGCCCCACCCCGGTCGACCTGCGCTGGTACGGCGGAGTCCAGCAGTTCGGCTACAGCCTGCTGGCCCAGCCGGTGATGGCCCTGCTCGGGGTACGCCCCACCGGTGTCGTCGCCCTGGTCGCGGCGGCCACCCTGTTCGCCGCCCTGCTGGTCCGCACCCGGGTACCCCGGCCCCTGCTCGGCAGCCTGGTGGGGGTGGCCACCATCGCCGGCAACCTGGTCTCCGGCCGGATCACCTACGGCCTGGGGGTGGCCTTCGGCCTGGCCGCCCTGCTCGCCCTGACCTGGCGGGCCGCCCCGTCGTCGACGGGTACCACCCCGACCCGCCGTCGATGGCCGCTCGTGCTGGCCGGGGTCGGGGCGCTGCTGGCCTCGGCGACCAGCCCGGTGGCCGGCCTCTTCGTCGGCCTGGCCGGAGTCGCCCTGCTGCTGTCCCGCCGGTGGGCCGAGGGGCTGACCCTGGCGGTGACCGCCGCCCTGCCGCTGGGCGTGACCGCGCTGCTGTTCGGCGACGGCGGCTGGATGAACATCAGCCGTACCGACACGATCCGGGCGACCGTGACCGCCCTGCTGGTGGCCGCGCTGGTCCGGTACCGGCCGGTGCGGGTCGGGGCGCTGCTGGCCGCCGCCGGGGTGGTCGCGGCGGCGCTGCTGCACACCCCGGTCGGCCTGAACGCCACCCGCCTGGCGACCATGTTCGCCCTACCGTTGCTGGCCGCCGCCGCCCACCGCCCCGCCTGGCTCGGACCGACCCGGCGGATGGGCCGGCCCGCCCCTCCGGCCCAGCCACCGTCCGCTTCGCCAGCCCAAGCCCCGTCGGGTGGCGCGATGCCGCAGCCTGCCCGGCGGCGGGTGGGGGCGGTCGCGTTGGCGGTGCTGCTGGGGGTGGTGTGCTGGTGGCAGCCGCCGGTGGTCCCCGCCGACCTGCGCAGCATCGGCGACCCGACCAACGACCCCGGTTACTTCGCCCCGCTGCGCGCCGAACTGGACCGGCGCGGGCTCACCGGTCGGCTGGAGGTGCCACCGACCCGCAACTACTGGGAGGCCGCCCGGCTGGGCGAGGTGCCGCTGGCCCGGGGTTGGCTACGGCAGGCCGACATCGACCGCAACCCGCTGTTCTTCACCACCGTGCCCGGCGCGGCCGGCACCGGGGTGCCGCTGACGGTCGACAGCTACCGGGCCTGGCTGGACGACAACGCGGTGCAGTACGTCGCCGTGCCGGACGTCCCGCTGTCCTGGGTGGGTCGGGCGGAGGCCGAACTGATCGACGACGGCCTGCCGTACCTGACCGAGGTCTGGTCCGACCGGCACTGGCGGCTGTACGCGGTGACCGACCCCACCCCCCTGGTCGGGGCGCCCGGGGAACTGCTGCGCACCGACGGCGCTTCGGTCACCTTCCGCACCACCGGTGCCGCGACCGTGCCGGTCCGGGTCCGGCACAGCCGCTGGTTGACCGCCTCCGGCGGCGCCATCGTCACCGCCGACGGGGACTGGACGGCGGTCCGGCTGCCGCGCGCCGGCACGTACACCCTCGGCAGTTGATCCGGCGCCCCGCCGACTGCCGGGGCACAGGGTCGGATAATCGACAGATCAGCCACAAGGGACGATGATCTTTCGTCCCGGTCGTTACCATTTGCGCTCCCGAAGCCCCTCGTTGTTGGACGACTGGAGGACCCGTGGCGGACAACGCCGTGGCGCAGGTGCAGATTCTCGCGGACGGCGATGTGCTCCGGGCAGAGCGACTGGCCAGATCACTGGTGGAAGAGCTGGCCGCGGTCGACGGCCTCGACGTCCGGCCGCAGGAGGACAGGGTGTCGTCCGGCGGGCCGGGTACCAAGGGCGCCGAACTGCTGACCGACGCCTCGATGTGGGTCTTCCTCACAGCCGGTGCCCACGCCGGCGGCCGCGTCCTGCTCGCGACGATTCAGGCGTGGCTCGAACGCGACCGCAACCGGCGGGTGCTCCTCACGATCGGTGACCGCAGCATCGAGCTACCCGCGTCGACGACCGCCAGTCAGGAGCGCCTCGTCGAACTGTTCCTCCGAGACGGTGGGCAGTAACGGCGTGTCGGCCGGGGTGCGCCGGGCTCTGCTCATCGGGGTGGAGCGCTACGACAGCGCCACCTTCACCCCACTGCCATCGTGTCGGGCCGACATCTGGGCGATGAGCCAGGTTCTCCGACATCCGGCGATCGGCAGATTCGACGACGTCACGTCGCTGCCGGATCCGACCGCGGTCGACATGCGCCAGGAGATCAGCCGATTCCTGGAAGAGGCCGGTCCGGCTGACCTGGCCCTGCTCTACATCAGCTGCCACGGCTTCCGGTTGCGATTCAGCTCCGGCGAGTTCTTCTTCGTGGCCCGCGACACCGATCCGGATCGTCCTGCCGAGACAGCAGTCTCCGCCGGCTTCGTCAACGAGCAACTTGAGGGATGCCGAGCCCCCAGGAAGGTCACCATCATCGACGCCTGCGACAGCGGCGGGTTCGCTGTCGGACTGCGTACCCGGGACGAGAAGGGCGCCGAGCAGGCAGCACCGTTGCAAAGTCGAGGTGTCTACGTCCTGTCCTCGTCCGGGGTCGGCGAGGCGTCGTACGCCGGCACTTCCGGAACGTCCGCGAGCCCCACCCCCTCGGTGTTCACCGCCGAGATCGTCACGGCGTTGCAGACCGGCCGCGCCGACCACGACGGCGACGGCAAGGTGTCTGTCGAGGACCTCTTCCACTACGTCGCACCCCGGGTACGCGCACACGAACTCGGCTCCCGCCAAGCCCCCGTCTGCTCCTCCGTCGGCGTCAACTCGAAGGTCATCATCGCGGATGTCATCTCCGGCGGAGCGGTCCGGCTGGAGGCGACACCCCCCGATCTGACCACCGCTGAGGGCGTCCGATCCGAGTCGCCGAAGCAGTACGCGAACGACGCACCGGTCAATCCGGGTTGGACGCAGTTGCTCAGCTACTACGAGGCGTGCCTCCAGAGCACCGACGACAGCCCGCTGTTTCAGCTCAGCGACGAGGACGACCGGTACGTGCTGCTGCCGGGCCGCGAACGCATCCTCTCCGGTGGCGAGGACGGTGACGATCACGTCGTACTCACCGACGGCACCGCCGACTGGGCGCGCAACGCCACGGAATCCGGCGACGAGCTGTGGGCCGGCTACCCCGCCGTCCTGTTGTACGGCCCGCCGGACCGACCGTGGCGGGAACCCCGCTTCGCGCCGCTGCTGGTACGACGGGTGGAGGTGGTCGACGACGGCGACAGGCTGCGGTTGGCCGCGGTCGGCCCGGCTCAACCCCATCCAGGGCTCGCCCGTGAGCGGCTCGGCGCCGAGCAGGCCCAGCATCTGCTCTCCACCTACTTCGCGACCTGGCATGCCGGCATGTACGGCCAGATGGTCCGGGACGTGCGCGCACTGTTGCAGACCGAGTTCGAGCTGCCGATGGTGGAGGAACTGCGGCCGGAGCTGCTGGCTTCCGTCCTCGACCAGCGCACACCTACTGCGGGCGCGCGTAATGTCGCCGTCCTGCATCGCGCCCCGCCCAACCAGGCAGTCACGGGCCTGCTGAAGGATCTTGCCCAGATCCGGGCCTCGACGGCGCAGATCGGTCGTACGGCGCTCGGTGCCCTGCTGGGCGGTGACCGGCAGCCGGTCGACGCGCCGAGCATCAGCCTGGTCACCCCTCTGCCGTGCAACGAGTCCCAACAGGCGGTGATCGCGTCCGCGATGACGACGACGCTGACGGTCGCCACCGGGCCAC
The DNA here is from genome assembly GCF_040643455.1 of Micromonospora sp. NPDC047134. Lineage (NCBI taxonomy): Bacteria > Bacillati > Actinomycetota > Actinomycetes > Micromonosporales > Micromonosporaceae > Micromonospora > Micromonospora sp. NPDC047134. The sequence goes on along the minus strand of NZ_JBEYUI010000016.1, from coordinate 118,407 downwards.
CCGGCAGCGGCAAGAGCCAACTCGTCACCAACACCGTGGCGACAGCCGTCGCGGCCGGGCAGAAGGTGCTTGTCGCGTCCACGAACAACACCGCCGTCGACGAGGTGTGGCAACGGTGCAGGAGACTGCTTCCTGGCCTGCTGGTGCGGACCGGCAGCCGCACCGGCGCGATCAACTACGCCGACAACGAGACGGCGGAGCTGACCCGGTTGGCCACGCTCGGGCCGACGACCATCAACCCCTCGTCCGCCCGGGCTGCGCTGCACCAGAAACACGCCACGTTGGCCGCCGCCCGTTCCCAGCTCGCCGAGATCGCCGCGCGGGAACGGGAACTACTGCATGTGGCGCTAGCCCGAGAACGGCTCGCCGCTGCGCTCGACGGCACCGTCGAGGAACTGACCGACCGCTTCGGTGGTAATGAACGGCTCGCCCGGTGGGAACGTCGGGCGCGGCGCTGCGCCGACGCCGGGTTGCTCGGTGCCTGGCGTCGGCGACGGTTGCTGCGGTCATTGGGGCACTCCGGCTCACCGACCCCGCAGACCTGCCTGACGTGGTCCGACCTGGCCGCCGCGCAGCGCCACTGGGTCGCGCTGCAGGGGCAGGCCGAACGCCAGCCGGACGACGACCGGCTGGCCGCCGACCTGGCGCGGGCCGAGGACGCCGTGCAGCAGGCGTCCCACGTGCTCGTCGACAGTGCGGTGCGGGCCCGCGCGCAGAGCGGACGGCACCTGGTCGAGGGCCTGTTGAAGGTACGACAGGACGGCGCCAGCGACTGGCCGGCAGTCAAGCGCGCGCTCGGCGCGGTGCACGGCTGGGCGGTGAGCAGTCTCTCGGCACGTCGTTTTCCGCCTGAGGCCGGCCTGTTCGACCTGGTCGTCATCGATGAGGCGAGCCAGTGTTCGATGCCGCAGATCATTCCGCTGCTGTTCCGGGCTAGACGCGCCCTCGTGATCGGCGACCCCATGCAGTTGCCGCACATTCCCGGCCTCACGGCGGATCGCGAGACCACGGCACGCCGCAGAGTGGGCCTGCGGGCCGACTGGCTGGAGGAGCGGCAACTGTCCTACCGCAGGCACTCGGCCTTTCACGCGGCCGAACGCGCGGCGGGCGGCAGCCGGCTGCTCGACGAGCACTACCGCTGCCATCCACAGATCGCCGACCTGGTGAACCGCCTGTTCTACGGTGGGCGACTCACGGTGCTGACGGACACCAGGCGTCAGCACCGGATCGACCGCCCGCCCGTGGTGTGGGTGCCGGTGGCGGGGCAGCCGGCCCGGCCACCGTACGGGGGTTCATGGGTCAACGCGGCGGAGGCCGCGAAGATTCACGACTGTCTCGGCTACCTGCTGAAGGTGCTGCCGCCCGAAGCCACCGTAGGTGTGGTCACGCCGTACAAGGCGCAGGCCAAGCGCCTGGCCGGTCGGTGGCGGGACGAGCCGCGTGTCCGGGTCGGTACCGTACACACCTTCCAGGGTGGGGAGCGCGACGTCATCGTCCTCGGTCTGGTTGCCGGGTCGGCGATGCCCGCGAGCAGTGTCGCCTGGTTGGAGGGGGAACGGAACCTCTGGAACGTTGCGATCAGCCGAGCCCGAGCCCACCTGCTCGTCGTCGGCGACCAGCAGTTCTGGGCCACCCGCAAGGGCCTCGGCGCGGAACTCGCGGCCGTGGAGGCCCCGGCCAGCGAGGAGGCGTACGACCCCGTGCTGCAACGGCTCTACGACCACCTGACCCGGGACACGGGCACCGTCACGCTCGACGCGACGGTCAACGGACACCGTTGTGATGCCCTCGTCGACGGGCGTACCGCCGTCCTGCTGGACCGCTCCACCGCCGACGCGGACCTCGCCCGGCACCTGCGCCTGCAATACCGACGCCTCGCCGTCCTGACCGACGGGAACACCCGTGCGGTCCGGGTACCCGCGTGGACGCTGTACGACAAGCACCGCCGTTAAGAAGGGGCCCTTCCTCTACCGCATACGTTAATAAGGTGCCCTTCCTTACATCTCCAGGACGCGTTGGGTGGCGGTGCGGGAGCGGCGGCCGGTGCGCAGGTACTCGTCGAGGAACTCGCCGGGGTCGTCGGCACCGAGGAGGCGGACCACCCCGGCCAGTTCCACCCCGTGCCGGGGCAGTTGGTCCCCGGTCCGGCCCCGGACCAGCATCAGGGCGTTGCGGACCTGGGCCGCCAGGGTCCACCCGGCCGCCATCGCCTCGGCGTCCGCCGGGTCGATCAGGCCCAGGTCACGGGCGGCCGTCAGGGCGTCGAGGGTACGGGTGCCCCGCAGCGCCGGGTACGCCCCGGCGTGGCGCAGTTGGAGCAGTTGCACGGCCCACTCGACGTCGGCCAGCCCGCCCCGGCCCAGTTTGGTGTGGGTGGCCGGGTCGGCGCCCCGGGGCAGCCGTTCGGTCTCCACCCGCGCCTTGATCCGGCGGATCTCGATGATCTGTTCCCGGGTCAGCCCGTCGGCGGGGTAGCGCACCGGGTCGACCATCTGCTCGAACCGGGTGCCCAGGTCGGCGTCGCCGCAGACACAGCGGGCCCGCAGCAGGGCCTGGGCCTCCCACACCCTCGACCAGCGGGCGTAGTACTGCTGGTAGGCGGCGAGGCTGCGGACCAGCGGCCCCTGCCGGCCCTCCGGGCGCAGGTCGGCGTCGACCCCCAGCGGCGGGTCCGGGGCGGGCATACCGAGCAACCGCCGCAACTCCTCGGCGATGGCCTGGGCGGCGGCGCTGGCGGCGCTCTCGCTGACACCCTCGGGTGGCTCGTAGACGAACAGCACGTCGGCGTCGGAGAGGTAGTTGGACTCGTACCCTCCGAGCCGACCCATCCCGATGACCGCGAACTTCAGGTCCGGCATCGACGGCTGGGTGGCTCGGGCGGTCCGCAGGGCGGCGGCGAGGGTGGCGTCGGTGACATCGGAGAGGGCGGTGCCGACCGCGGTGATGTCGGCCAGTCCGGGGGTGGCCCGCTCGCCGTCCCCCCGGGAGGGGGCCAGTGAACCGGCCCGGCTGAGCACGTCGGCGCAGGCCAGCCGGAGCAGTTCCCGCCGACGCAGGGCACGGACCGCCCGGGTGGCCTCCACCGGGTCGGTGTGCCGGTCCGCCGCGGCGGCGAATCCGTCGAACAGCACCGCACGGGGGCGGGGGCGCAGTTCGGTCTCCTCGGCCAGCAGGCGCAGCGCCTCCGGTTCGCGGGCCAGCAGGTCCGCCGCGTACCGGGAGGAGGAGAGCACCCGGGCCAGTCGGCGGGCCACCGGCCCGGAGTCGCGCAGCAGCCGCAGGTACCAGGGGGTGCTGCCCAGGGAGTCGGAGACCTGGCGGTAGTTGAGCAGTCCCCGGTCCGGTTCGGGGGCGTCGGCGAACTCGCTGAGCAGCACCGGCAGCAGGGTGCGTTGGATCGCGGCCGTGCGGCTGACCCCGCCGGTCAGGGCCTGGAGGTGACGCAGGGCTCCGGCCGGGTCGGCGAAGCCGAGGATCTCCAGCCGGTTGCGGGCCGCCTGGGGGGTCAGCCGCAGACCGTCGGCCGGTACCCGGGCCACCGACTCCAGCAGGGGGCGGTAGAGCAGTTTGGCGTGCAGCCGGCGTACCTCGGTGGCGTGGGTGACCCACTCGGCGCGGAAGGCCTCGACGGCGCTGCGTCCCGGGCTGGCGGTGTAGCCGAGGGCGGTGGCCAGCCAGCGCAGGGCGCCCGGATCGGTGGGTACGGTGTGGGTCCGTCGCAGGCCCTGAAGTTGCAGGCGGTGCTCCACCCCGCGCAGGAAGCGGTACCCGCGCAGCAGCGCCTCCCCGTCGGCCCGGCCGACGTAGCCGCCGGTGACCAGGGCCCGCAGGGCGGGAATGGTGCCGGGGGTACGCAGTGACTCGTCGCCGCGCCCGTGCACCAGTTGGAGCAGTTGCACCGCGAACTCGATGTCCCGCAGTCCACCGGGGCCGCGTTTGATCTCGCGTTCCTGCTCCTTCGGTGGAATGTGGTCGATGATCTTGCGACGCATGGCCCGGACGTCCTCGACCGCCTCCGGGCGCTCGGCCGCCTGCCACACCAGGGGGGCCAGCGCGTCGATCCACTCCTGGCCCAGGGCCAGGTCACCGGCGGCCGGGCGGGCCTTGAGCAGGGCCTGGAACTCCCAGGTGCGGGCCCAGCGGCGGTAGTACGCCAGGTGGCTGGCCAGGGTGCGCACCAGCGGGCCCCGGTTGCCCTCGGGACGCAGGGCGGCGTCGACCGGCCAGGCCACCAGCCCACAGATGTGGATCAGCCGGGTGGCCACCGTGGTGGCCGCGGCCAGGTCCTCGTCCTCGGCCGCCACGAAGATCACGTCCACGTCGGAGACGTAGTTGAGTTCGCCACCGCCGCACTTGCCCATCGCCACCACGGCCAGCCGGGGCAGGGCGGCGCCCTCCGGCAGCTCGTCCACGGCGATCCGGTAGGCCGCCGACAGGGTGGCGTCGGCCAACCCGGAGAGGGCGGCCATGGTCTGCTCCAGGGCCCGCCCGCCGGTCAGGTCGGCCGCCGCTATCCGCAACAAGGCCAGCCGGTACGCCCGCCGCAGCACGGCCACCGGGTTACCGTCCCCGGTCACGTCCAGCCGCCCGTCGGCGCTCGGGGCCAGCCCGTCCGGCTCGGTACGCAGCACGGTCCACTGGTCGGGGTTGGCGACCAGATGGTCGCCCAGCGCCGAGGAGGCCCCCAGTACGGCGATCACCCGGCGGCGCAGTCCCGGGTCGTCGTGCAGGGCCGCCAGCACCGTCGACCCCGCACCGATGCCGCCCGGCGTGCCGGCGGCCGTGCCGTTGGGGCCGGTCCGGGTCCGGCGTTCCGACTCGACCAGGCGATGCAGTTGGCGCAGCGCCAGATCCGGGTCGGCGGCCCGGGACAGGGCGGTGAGGAGTTCCTGGGCCGCCTCATCGGTGGGTTCCTGGGTCTGCGGTCGCCACAGGTCCAGTCCGGTGGGGCCCAGCAGGTCGGCGGCGCGGGCACCGCCGTCGGAGTCGGCGACGTCGAAGCCGTACCGGGCCAGCCGGCCAGTGGCGCTGGTGGGCCTGCCCATCAGTGCCCGAGCAGCGGCAGGGTGCGGCGCGGCCCGTCGTCGTCCAGTTCCCCGAGGGCCAGGGCGGCGAACCGGGCGGCGAAGGGCTGCCAGACCTCCTCCACGTCGACCATCACCGCGTCACAGGCGGCGACCACCAGCTCCGGGTCGTAGCCCAGCTCGGCCAGCAGGGCCGAGTCGGTGGCCCAGTCGGCGATCATCGCGGTGTCGCACTCGATGTGGAATTGCAGCCCCCAGGCCCGGTCGCCCAGCCGGAAGGCCTGATGCGGGTAGCGGGTGGAGGCGGCCAGCAGGGTGGCACCGACCGGCAGTTCGGTGATCTCGTCGGCGTGCCACTGCAACACGTCCGGTATCAGCGGCACGTACCGGAACAGGGGGTCCGTCTCGGCGGCGTCGCGTCGCCCGACCACGGCGGGGCCGACCTCCGGCCCGGCCGGGCTGCGCTCGACCGTGCCGGCATGGGCGGTGGCCAGCAGTTGCGCGCCCAGGCAGATGCCCAGGGTCGGCACCCGGTGCCGGACCGCCTTGCGCAGCAGCGCCTCGACCTGCGGAAACCAGGGGGCCCCGGGGGCCCCGTCCGGGCCGGGGTAGACCTGCTGGTCACCACCGAGCACCACCAGCGCGGCGTGTCCCGCCAGATCGGCCGGGAGTTCGTCGCCTGCGTGCGGGCGGACCACTGACAGGTCCAGACCCGCCTCCGTCAGCCATTCCCCCAACCGTCTCGCATCGTCGGTCGGGTCGTTCTCGATCACCAACGCAGTTCCCACGTCGTCGAGGCTATCCGGTCGGACCGATCCGGGCCGCGCGCGGGACTAGGCTCTCCGGCTGTGTCCGACCACACCGCCGCTGACCACGTCGTACGCCCACCGGCCCTGCGCCAGGGGGACACCGTGATGCTGGTGTCGCCCTCCGGGCCGACCCGGGCGGAGCGGGTGGCCCGGGGGGTCGAGCTGCTGACCGGGTGGGGTCTGCGGCCGGTCCTGGCCCCGAACGTGTACGCCCGGCAGGGCTATCTGGCCGGGGCGGACGCGCTGCGGGCCGCCGACCTGAACACCGCCTTCGCCGACCCCCGGGTGCGCGGGATCATCTGCACCCGGGGCGGGTACGGGGCCCAGCGGGTGGTGGATGCCATCGACATGGCGGCGGTACGCCGGGACCCGAAGGTGGTGGCCGGTTTCTCCGACATCACCGCCCTACAACTTGCCCTGTGGCGGGGGGCCCGGCTGGCCGGGGTGCACGGGCCGGGGGCGGCCTGGCGCGACGAGCGCACCCCCCTGGCCTCCGCGGAGTCCCTGCACGCCGCGCTGACCACCACCGAGCCGGTCACCGTGCCCGCCGTCGAGGGCGAGGAGACCTTCGGCGTACGGGTGCCGGGGCGGACGGTGGGTCGGCTGCTGGGCGGCAACCTGTGCCTGATCGTGGCCTCCCTGGGCACCGAGGACATGCCCGACCTGACCGGGGCGGTGTTGTTGCTGGAGGACGTGCAGGAGCCGCCGTACAAGGTCGACCGGATGCTGACCCAGTTGCGCCGGGCGGGTGCCCTGGACCGGCTGGCCGGGGTGGCGGTGGGCCAGTTCACCGACTGCGCGGACGGCTGGGAGGTGAGCGTGGCCGAGGTGCTCACCGAGCGCCTGGGTGACCTGGGGGTGCCGGTGCTGGGTGGGCTGCCGATCGGCCACGGCCCCGGTCAGCTCTCCGTCCCGGTGGGCACCCTGGCCACCCTCGACGCCGACGCCGGCACCCTCACCGTGGCTCCCGCAGTGTGCTGAGCGTTTGAGCGGTCGCGACACCGAAGTCGTACCATGTCCGGTTTTCCGGGCCGAATTGCCAGCTCGCTGACAGGTTCGCCTAGGGCCGCGCCCAGACTGGCCGGTCACTGTCGGTGACGTCATCGCATCACCGACGAGTTGGAGGACCGATGTCCCGCACGATCTCGAAGAAGCACCTGCTGGGCGGGCTGGCCGCTGCGGGTGTGCTCGCCGTGGGGATCGCCGCTCCCACCGTGGCGCTCGCCGACGACACGGCCACCCCGAGCCCCACCGCCAGCGCAAGTGCGGAGGACCACAAGGACGGCCAGCGGCCGGAGCGTGGGGAGCGCCAGCAGGCGTTCGCCGAGGCGTTGGCCGAGGAGCTGGGTGTGCCCGCCGACAAGGTGACCGAGGCCCTGGAGAAGCTCCGCGAGCAGCACAAGCCGGATGGTGAGCGCCCCGAGGGTCGCGGCGGCGACCACAAGCGCGGTGGCGACCACAAGGGTGGCGGCGACCGTGGGCCGAAGGGTTCCCCGGAGGACCGCCAGGAGGCCATGGCCGAGCGCCTCGCCGAGGCGGTCGAGGAGGGCAAGCTCACCCAGGAGCAGGCCGACGCGATCACCGCAGCCGCCGAAGCCGGCGTCTTCGGCCCCGCCCCCCGTCCCACCACCAAGTAACCCCGACGCCCCACCCCGTCGATCATGAGGTTGGCGGCACTCGTCGATCTACAGAGTGCCGCCAACCTCATGATCAACCCCGCTGGGGCGGGGTGGGGTGGGGCGGGGTGGGGTGGGGCGGGGTGGGGTGGGGGTTAGGCGATGCAGGCGCAGACGATCAGGGCGGCGCCGAAGTGGCTGGCGGCGCTGACCTTTGCGACCGGGTGGGGCTCGTCGGAGCAGACCACCTCGCCGAGCTTGCCCGGGGTGAGCAGGTCCAGCACGACGAAGGCCAGCGCCATGATGCCCAGACCGATCAGTCCGAACAGCAGGGTCGAGGCCAGACCCTTGGCGAAGTCGTGGTAGCTGGTCAGGATCGCGGTGAACACGATCCCGGCGACACCGAGCTGGTTGGCGGCGAGCAGCAACCCGGCGTTGGCGTTACGGCGTACCCAGATCAGGTCCCGCAGCTTGCCGGGGGTGAGCAGGTCGACCAGCCCGAAGCCGGCGGCCATCAGACCGACGCCGACGATCCCGAACACCACGCTCTGCCAGGCTCCGCTGAGCAGATCCTCCAACACCGACTGCCTCCCCGACTGTCATCTCCGACCGGCAGGGCGCCGGCACGGTGATCGAGACGATAGCGGCAGCCCGCAACGGCCGACAGCGGCGGTCGGGTTACAGCGACAGGTAGTGCTGGCGCTCGTACGGGGTGACCTCGCGGCGGTACTGCTCCCACTCCGAGCGCTTGTTGCGCAGGAAGAAGTCGAAGACGTGTTCGCCGAGCACCTCGGCGACCAGTTCCGAGCCGGCCATCACGTCGATCGCCTCGGCCAGGTTCTCCGGCAACGGCTCGTAACCCATCGCCCGCCGTTCGCCACTGGTCAGGGCCCAGACGTCGTCCTCCGCACCCGGCGGCAGCTCGTACCCCTGCTCGATGCCCTTCATCCCGGCACCGAGCAGCACCGCGAAGGCCAGATACGGGTTGGCGGCCGAGTCGGGCGAGCGGATCTCCACCCGGGCCGAGTTGGGCTTGCCGTACGCCGGGACCCGGACCAGGGCGGACCGGTTCAGGTGCCCCCAGCAGACGTACGCCGGGCTCTCGGTGACCCGGTCCGGCAGGGCCTGCGGGAACAGCCGCTTGTAGGAGTTCACCCACTGGTTGGTGACCGCGGTGTACTCCCGGGCGTGCACCAGCAGCCCGGCGATGAAGGCCCGGGCCACCTTGGACAGCTTCATCGGGTCGCTGGCGTCGTGGAAGGCGTTGCGCTCCCCCTCGAACAGCGACAGGTGGGTGTGCATGCCGCTGCCCGGCTGGTCGGTGAAGGGCTTGGGCATGAAGGTGGCCTGCACCCCGGTGGAGAGGGCCACCTCCTTCACCACGTGCCGGAAGGTCATGATGTTGTCGGCCGTGGTCAGGGCGTCGGCGTAGCGCAGGTCGATCTCCTGCTGGCCGGGGGCGACCTCGTGGTGGCTGTACTCCACCGAGATGCCGATCCGCTCCAGGGCCAGCACCGCCTGGCGGCGGAAGTCCCGGGCCACCGCGTGGGTGGTGTGCTCGAAGTAGCCGCCGGTGTCCACCGGGATCGGTACCGAACCGTCCGCCGGGCCGTTCTCCAGCAGGAAGAACTCGATCTCGGGGTGGGTATAGAAGGTGAAGCCCTTCTCGGCCGCCCGGGACAACGCCCGGCGCAGCACATGCCGGGGGTCGGCCCAGGAGGGGCTGCCGTCGGGCAGCAGGATGTCGCAGAACATCCGGGCGCTCTCGCCGCTGACCCCGCCCTCGAAGGGGAACACCTGGAAGGTCGTCGGGTCCGGCATGGCCACCATGTCCGACTCGAAGACCCGGGCGAAGCCCTCGATCGCCGAGCCGTCGAACCCGATGCCCTCGTCGAAGGCGGCCTCCAGCTCGGCCGGGGCGACCGAGACGCTCTTGAGGGTGCCGAGCACGTCGGTGAACCAGAGCCGGACGAAGCGGATGTCCCGCTCTTCCAGCGTACGAAGAACGAACTCCTGCTGTCGGTCCACTGCCTCAACCTTCCGCGACTCTATGTCCGCCTTCGACCGGGCTTTGCCCGACCTGTCCGACCAGTCTTCACCGGCCCGATTACGCAGACGTTACGCGAACAGCCGTCACCGCGTCCCGTGCAGTCCCGACCGGCGGTCACCGGCCCGCTGCGGGGGGGTCGGCAGCCACGCCCACGTGTCGACCTCATCGGGCTGGGGCAAGATGAGGACATGCCCACCCTGCGTCTCGCTCTGTGCCAGGTCAACCCCAGCGTCGGCGATCTCACCGGCAACGCCGACCTAGTCCGCGCCTGGTCCCGCCGGGCCGCCGAGGCCGGCGCCCAGTTGGTGCTCTTCCCGGAGATGGTGCTGACCGGCTACCCGGTGGAGGATCTGGTCTTCCGGCGGTCCTTCGTCGCCGCCTCCAAGGCCGCCCTGGACCGGCTCGCCGCCGACCTGGCCGCCGACGGCCTGGGTGAGGTGCCGATCGTGGTGGGCTATCTGGACGCCGACGGTCCGCCGCAGTTCAGCGGCGACGCCGAGCCGGGTCGCGGGGCCCGCAACGCCGCCGCCCTGCTGCACCAGGGCCAGGTGCAGGCCACCTACTTCAAGCACCACCTGCCCAACTACGGGGTCTTCGACGAGGACCGCTACTTCGTGCCCGGAGACACCCTGACGGTGGTCCGGCTCGGCGGGGTGGACGTGGCGCTGACCATCTGCGAGGACCTGTGGCAGGCCGGGGGGCCGTTCGCCGCCGCCCGACAGGCCGGGGTCGGGCTCGTGGTCAGCATCAACGGCTCGCCGTACGAGCTGAACAAGGACGACCTGCGGCTGCCGGTGGTCCGCCGCCGGGCCGCCGAGGCCGAGGCCACCATCGCCTACGTCAACATGGTCGGCGGCCAGGACGAGCTGGTCTTCGAGGGCGACTCGATGATCGTCGGGCCGGACGGGACCCTGCTGGCCCGGGCCCCGCAGTTCGTCGAGCACCTGCTCGTGCACGACGTGTCCGTGCCGTCGACCACCGAGGCGGGCGGGATCGCCGACGGCGGCCCGGTGGGCGACGGGTTGCGGCTGGTCCGTCGTACGGTCGAGGGCCTTCCGCCCGCCCCGGACGGCCCGGCGGCGCACGGCGGGGTCATCGAGCCGGTCGCCGACGAGGCCGAGGTGTGGCAGGCCCTGGTGCTAGGGCTGCGCGACTATGTGAACAAGAACCGCTTCCCCTCGGTGGTGCTCGGCCTCTCCGGCGGCATCGACTCGGCCGTGGTGGCGGCCATCGCGGTGGACGCCCTCGGCCCCGACCGGGTGGTCGGGGTCTCCCTGCCCAGTCAGCACTCCTCCGAGCACAGCCGGGAGGACGCGGCCGACCTGGCCAAGCGCACCGGGCTGGACTACCGGATCGAGCCGATCCAGCCGATGGTGGACGCCTTCCTGGCCAACCTGTCCCTGTCCGGAGTGGCCGTGGAGAACCTCCAGGCCCGGGTGCGGGGGGTGATCCTGATGGCCCTGTCGAACCAGGAGGGCCCGCTGGTGCTCACCACCGGCAACAAGAGCGAACTGGCGGTCGGCTACTCCACCCTCTACGGCGACTCGGTCGGCGGCTTCAACCCGATCAAGGACGTGTGGAAGACCCTGGTGTGGCGGCTGGCCAAGTGGCGCAACGCCGAGGCCACCCGGCTGGGCCACACCCCGCCGATCCCGGAGAACTCGATCGGCAAGCCGCCGAGCGCCGAGCTGAGCCCGGGTCAGTTGGACAGCGACACCCTGCCCGACTACGACGTGCTGGACCCGATCCTGATCGGCTACGTCGACGGGGACCTGGGCCGGGATGGCCTGGTGGCCTCCGGCCATGACCCGGCGATCGTGGACAAGGTGCTGCGGATGGTGGATACCGCCGAGTACAAGCGCCGCCAGTCCGCCCCCGGCACGAAGATCTCCATGAAGGCGTTCGGCCGGGACCGACGGCTGCCGATCACCAACCGGTGGCGGGAGGACGGCTGACCCCACCACCGGCCCCGGCCGGAGTGACATCCTCCACTGCGACCTGCCGCCACCAGGCCCACCGGTGCGACGATCGCGGCAGAGCCCGGGGACCGCGTACGCGGCCTCGAGGAAAGGAGACAGTCATGGTGGAGTCCACTCCGGCCGAGGTGACCGCCCTCTACGGCGGCCCGGCCACCCGCCGGGTCCGTACCCGCGATCTGATCGCCGCCAAGGAGCGCGGCGAGAAGTGGGCCATGCTCACCTCGTACGACCAGTACACCGCCTCGATCTTCGACGCGGCCGGCATTCCGGTGCTGCTGGTCGGCGACTCGGCGGCGAACAACGTGTTCGGCTACGAGACCACCCTGCCGGTGACCGCGGAGGATCTGCTGCCCCTGGTCCGGGCGGTGGTCCGGGCCACCCGGCAGACCCTGGTCGTCGGTGACCTGCCGTTCGGCTCGTACGAGGAGGGGCCGACCCAGGCCCTGCGTACGGCCGTACGGTTCATGAAGGAGGGCGGCGCTCACGCGGTGAAGCTGGAGGGTGGTCGGCGCTGTGCCGACCAGATCGCCGCCATCGTCGGCGCCGGCATCCCGGTGATGGCGCACATCGGCTTCACCCCGCAGAGCGAGCACAACCTCGGCGGCTACCGGGTGCAGGGCCGGGGTGACGCCGCCGAGGAGGTGATCGCCGACGCGCGGGCGGTCGCCGCGGCCGGGGCCTTCGCGGTGGTGCTGGAGATGGTGCCCGGGACGGTCGCCAAGCGGATCACCGCCGAGCTGACCATCCCCACGGTGGGCATCGGTGCCGGCCCGGAGACGGATGCCCAGGTGCTGGTCTGGCAGGACATGGCCGGTCTGCGGACCGGACGGGCCCCCCGGTTCGTCAAGCGCTACGCCGACCTGGCCGGCACCCTGGACGCGGCCACCCGCCGCTTCGCCGAGGAGGTACGCGGCGGCGAGTTCCCGGCCGCCGAGCACACCTTCTGACCCTCGCCGGATCCTGGGGTGCGGCGATGCTTCACACCCCAGGATCCGGTACCGGGATGCCCGAGGGCGGAATGACTGGACAGGGCGCACTACGCTTCGCAGCCGTGAAACGTGATCAACTCTTTGCACTAGCCCTGGCCGGAGTCACCGTCTTCGCCCTCACCGCCTGCGGCGGGGAGGACACCGAGGCCCCGGCGACCTCCGCCTCGGCCCCCGCCAGCGCCGCCGCCACCCCGCAGACCTCCGCACCGGCCGCCGCCGCCGGTGAGGACGACAAGAAGGTCTGTGAGGCTGTGCAGAAGGCCGGAGACGAGTCGAAGGAAGTACTGTTCGACGCGCTCCAGGCCGGTAAGGAGCCGACGGCCGAGATGCTGTCGGAGACCTACACCGACATGGCCGCGGCGCTCGGCAAGGCCGCCGAGGCCGCCAGCACGGACAGCAAGGTGGCCAACGCGGTGAAGGAGTTCCAGGCCCAGGTGGAGGAGGCTGCCGAGTCCTCCGACCCGGTCGCCGCCGGGGACGCCGCCGCCTTCCAGAAGACCGCCACGAACCTCACCGCGGTCTGCAAGGAAACCGGCGTGGACATCAACTTCTGACCGTCGCAACGGTGTGGCCCGGCCCCACGGCCGGGCCACACCGTTGTCAGAGATCGGTGACCCGCACTCCGGCGTGGGTCTTGTACCGGCGGTTGATCGCGATCAGGTTGGCGGTGAACGCCTCGATCTGGTGGGCGTTGCGCAGCCGTCCCGCGTACACCCCCCGCATCCCGGGAATCCGGGCGGCCAGGGCGGCGACGACATCGACCAGCTCCCGCTCCTCGGTGCAGATCAGCACGTCCAGCTCGATCCGGTCGATCTCCGGGTCGGCCAGCAGCGGTGCGCTGACGTGGTTGAAGGCCGCGCAGACCCGGGAGTCCGGCAGCAGGGCGGCGGCCTGCTGAACCGCGCTGCCCTCGGGCACCGGCAGGGGGTACGGGCCCTGCTTGTCGAAGCCGAGGGGATTGACACAGTCGACCACGATCTTGCCGGCCAGGGGCTCGGCCAGGTCGGTAAGGGTAGCGGCGTGCCCCTCCCAGGGCACCGCGATGATCACCACATCGCTGCGCCGGGCCACCTCGTCGTTGTCCGCCCCGGTGACGCTGCCACCGGCCGCGACCCCGGGCAGGGCGGCGATCTCCTCGGCCGACTGGGCGGCCCGGGAGGCGGAACGGGAGCCGATCAACACGGTCTGACCGGCCCGGGCGAACCGGTAGGCCAACCCCCGACCCTGGTCGCCGGTGCCGCCGATGATGCCGACCGTGAGCCCGGAGACGTCGGGCAGGTCGCTCGGATCGTATGCCATGGTCGTCATCCTTCCAGCCACACCGACCCGACAACGGCGACTACCCCTGTGACAATCCCCGCTGCCGGTTGCGGTCAGGCGACTTCGAAGGCGACCGCCCGGGTGGCCGGGTCGGCGGTCACCAACCGGACCCGCATCCGGGTGCCCAGGGTCAGCTCACCCAGGCAGCGGGCGCGTACCGGCGGATCGTCCAGGGCGACCGTACCGCCGGGCGGCCGACTCGACCGGCCGTTCGCGGGGGCGGTCACGTCCAGCACGGCAGCCTCGAAGGTCTCCCCCACCCGGTGCTGCAACAGCACCGCCTCGGCCAGATCGATCGCACCCCGGTTGGCCGCCGAGGCGACCCGGTCGGTGGCCGCCATCGCCGCCGGCAACCGGGGCAACGCCTCCCGGGCCCAGTCCGGCACCGTCCGACCCTCGTGCAGGGCCAGGCAGACCTCCGTGGCGTACCGGTCGGCCAGTCGACGCAACGGGGCCGTGACATGGGCGTACGCGGCCGCCACCCCACCGTGGGTCGGCTGCTCGGGCACCTCGCCGTCGAAGGCGGTGTACGCCGCCGACCGCATCAGCTCGGCCGCCTGGTCGACGAAGGCGGCGGCCCGGGGCTGCCCCGGATCCAACCCCAGCAGCAGCTCACCGACGCCTACCTCGTCCGGCCAGTGCACCCCCAGCGGCGCGGCGGCGGCCCGCAACCGCTGCACCGCCTCCGGCTTCGGCGCCGGCATAGTGCGCAGCAGACCGATCCTGCCGGCCAGCATCAGATCGGCGGCGGCCATCCCGGTGAGCAGGGAGATCTGGGCGTTGTGTTCCTCCATCGGCACCGGGGCCCGCAGCACCAGCCGCCACCCCTCGCCGTCGGCCTCCACATCCTGCTCGGGGATCGGCAGGTTGATCGCCCCGCGACGCAGTCCCCGGGCGGTGAGCAGGGCCCCGATCTCCGGCAGCAGGGCGATCGGCTCCGGCAGCCGACCCGCCTCGGCGTCGGCCTGCACCCCGGGGTAGTCCAACTGGGCCCGGCTGCGGACCAGCGCCCGTTCCAGATGCACCGACGTGGTGGCCCCCTCGGGGTCCAGGTCGATGGTCCACAGCACGGCCGCCCGGTCCACCTCCGGCAGCAGACTGGCCGCGCCCTCACCGAGGCTGTGCGGGTGCAGGGGCACATTGCCGTCCGGCAGGTAGACGGTCTGCCCGCGCCGCCAGGTCTCCTCCTCCAGGGCACCACCCGGGCGTACGTGGGCGGCCACGTCGGCTATCGCGTACCGCACCCGGAAGCCGCCACCGGCGCGGCGGCTCAGGTGCATCGCCTGGTCCAGGTCCCGCGACCCGGGCGGGTCCAGGGTGACCAGCGGGATGTCCGTGCGGTCGACCGCGGGCCGGGGTGGCGCGGCGGCGGCCTCCTCGGCCTCCCGCAGCGCGGCCTGCGGGTAGTCGTCGGGCAGCCCCAACTCGCGGCGCAGGGCCCCGAAGTCGATGCGCGGTGCTAGGACGCGTCGGATGACCATGGGCCCATCCTGACAGCGCCGGGTCGGAAACGCCCTCCCCCGACCGACGGGGGTACGCCCCCCTCAGTCGGCAGGATCCCGCCGCCGTACGCCCCGGCCTACTTCGCCTTCGTCGTGCCCTTACGGGCGGGCGCCTTCTTGGCGGCGGTTCTCCTCGCGGGCGTACGCTTCGCGGCCGGTGGGGTGGCCTGTTGTGCTTCGGCCATCTCGGTTGCCTCCTCGGGGACGTGTCACCGCCCCGGCGGCGCACGCGGTGCTCTCGACCCGGGAGACCCCCGCGTCGTCTACTCCCTGTACTCCCTGCCCTCCTCCTCGGCCCGACGGGCGTCCTCGGCCTCCCACGCCTCGTTACGCTCCCGCACCTTCTGGAGGGCGTTCTCCGCGTCGGCGGCGGAGGCGTACGGGCCGAGCACGTGCCGGGCCGCACAGACCTCGGTTCCGGTCTCGACTCGGTGGTGTCGGGTGCACCAGTAGTAGCGCCGGGGGTCGCTGTCGCTCATGGGAATCACTGTGCACCGACAAGCGGCCACTCGCCACCAGAACAGCGCAAGTCCTCGGAGACTTCCACAGTAGATCCGGGTGCGGTGATGGCGGGCCGGAACCGGGAGATTCGCCGCCCGGATGCCTCCGCCCGGGCGGGAGACGCGGGTCGGGCCCGGAGCGGGGGCCGGCGGCCGGGGCTAGGGTCGCCGGGGTGGGGGTACCGGATTACATCCTGCGGCTGCGTGAGCACGTCGGACATGACCTGCTCTGGCTGCCGAGCGTCAGCGCGGTGGTCTGCAACGATGCCGGTGAGCCGCTGCTGGGCCAGCGCGCCGACGACGGGCGCTGGGCGGTGCCTAGCGGTTTCGTCGAGCCGGGCGAACAGCCGGCCACTGCGGTGGTGCGTGAGGTGTGGGAGGAGGCCGGCCTGCGGGTCGAGCCGCTGCGGCTCAGCAGCGCGGTGTCGCACCCGCACCGGTACCCGAACGGGGACCGGTGCGAGTGCCTCAACCTCTGTTTCCACTGCCGGCCGGTGGGCTCAGGCGGCTACCGGCTCCACCGGGATCCACAGTTGCGCCTCGGCCTGGGTGCCGTCGGCGGAGACCGTGGTACGCGAGATCTCCGGCCCGGGGCGGGAACGGTAGGGGTTGGACGGGAACCACTGGGTGAAGACGTCCCGCCACAGGTGCTGCACCGCCGCGGGGAACGGCCCGGACACCTCGAACACCGCCCAGTCCCCCGCCGGCACCGGCAACACCTCGAGATCGGCCGGCACCTCGGCGCCGGTGACCACCCCGTACCAGTAATCCAGCTCGGTGCCCTCGGCCCGGTTGCCGGTCAGGCCGTCGCTGACGTTGACGATCCCCGCCGGTTCCTGGTCGGACAGGGCCTCGATGCGTTCCCGGGTCGCCGGGTCGATGCTCTTGATGAAGGCGACGATCGCCGGGTTCATGCCCTCGTGCACCAGCGGCACCCGGGCCTTGCGGCCGGCCAACTGGAAGGCGTCCTTACTCACGATGCGGTATCGCATACTGCTGCTCCCTTCGACGATGAGCCGGAAGGAGACCCGTGGCTGGGCGTGCAGGGCGCACTTCGTACGCCGGGCCTCGCCCGGGCCTGTCCCGTGCATGGCCTTGAACGCACGGGCGAAGGCCTCGGCCGAGCCGTACCCCCAGCGGACCGCGATGTCCAGCAGGGTGCGCTCCCCCGCGACCACCTCCGCCGCCGCCATGGTCAGCCGTCGACGGCGCACGTACTCGGACAGCGGAATGCCGGCCAGTGCGGAGAACAGCCGCCGGAAGTGGTACTCCGAGGTGACTGCGATCCGCGCCAGATCGGCGATCTCGACCGGCTGGTCGAGCCGCTGTTCCAGGTGGTCCAAAGCCTGGTTGAGCCGCTCCAGCACGCCAGGTCTCCCTCCCTTGATGCGACCCACGCTATGGTCGCGGCGGACTCGCCGACCCGACATGCGGTGCCCGGTCGGGTCGGGTCCAGCGCCGAAGATCCCGTGTTACCGTGCCTGCGTCCGATAGCAGACCATCGCTGGCTGGCATACCAGCTCACGAACGGAACAGGTAGCAGCGAGGTGAGTCGGCAGCCATCCGCCGCAGCGACGATCTCGCTGGGCCCGGCGGCCACCCGCAATCGCCCACTCAGGCCGTTAGTGCTGGTCGAGGTGCAGAGGTGACGAAAGGTATGCCACCCTCGTGCGAGATTTTCTCGCCGGCATCGACACTGTCGGAAGACCTTGCGCTGGCGTGGGTACCCGCGTCAGTCGGACCTGGAGGAAGCGTGGCCACCCTCGACACCGCACTCAAGGACGCCATGAGCATCGATGGCGCGATCGGCGTCGCGCTCGTCGACTACACCAGCGGAATGACCCTCGGCGTGGCCGGCGGCACCCCGGAGATCGACCTGACCGTCGCGGCGGCCGGCAACACCGACGTGGTACGCGCCAAGATGCGCACCATCGAGATGCTCAAGCTCAACGACGACATCGAGGACATGCTCATCACCCTCGGCGGTCAGTACCACATCATCCGGCCGCTGACCGGGCACACCGGCAAGGGCCTGTTCCTGTACCTGATGCTCAGCAAGAGCCGAGCCAACCTGGCTCTGGCCCGACACCAACTGCGCACCATCGAGGAGCAGCTGGAACTGTGAACAACAGCGACACGGTCCTGCCCCGCCGCACCGCCCAGCCATCCGGCCCGCCACCGCCCAAGCTCCCGCCGTCCCTGGCCGGCAACCCGTCACTGCCGTACCCGGCGATCGGGACCGAGTTGACCGAGCTGCGCCTACAGATCCCCGGGGTGCAGGGCAGTGTCCTCGGCGGGGTGGACGGGCTGCGCATCGCCCACGACCTGCCGGCCGAGCTGAGCCCGGACGACCTGGCCGCGATGGCGGCGGCCACCTTCGGCCTGGGCCGCCAGGTCAGCCACCGTCTGGGCCAGGGCGAGTTCCGCCAGTCCACCGTCCGCAACAACGGCGGCTACTTCTCGGTGTACGCGGTGGGCAGCCAGGCCCTGCTCTCCGTGGTCGGCACCGACGCGATCAATGTGGCCCGGCTGCACCTGCACGCCCCACCGGTGGCGGACCGCCTGACCGCCCTGCTCGCCCAGATCAGCACCGCGCCGACCCGCTGACCCCGGGCGCACCGCCCTCGCGTACGCCAGCCGGTCTCCGGTGTCCTGGCTGCGCGACGGCGGTGCGCTCGGTGTCTGCCGGGGTGCGTGGGGGGCCCGAGGCTGGGTACTGAGCGGCCATGTCAGGTGACAAAAGATCGGTGGACGAGGAGCACTCCCGCCCCGCCGGTGTCGACGACACCACGATCGAGGCGCTGGGTGAACTGAGCAAAGCCCTGGAAGCCATCCACCGGGTACGCGGACATCTGTACTCCGCCCACCAACTGGTCGGCGGCGCGGACCTCACCCTGGACCGGGTGGTGGCCCTGCTGCGCGAGGCCGGACACGAGGCCGTAGCCGACCGGGTGGAACACGAACTGCTGGGCCGCAACGTGCTACCCGGCCGCTGGACCTTCCAGATCGTGGAAGAGTTCGACGACGGCTACTACGCCACCTTCCAGGAGATCGAACGGTACGCCCGGGACACCCTGGCCGACGGCCGGCGGCACATCTACGAGGCGGAGATGAAACAACGACGCCGTACCCACGGCCGGGCCGGACACGAGGCCACCCCGTCGCAGTGACCGGCTGAATGCGGTGGTGTCCGTCGCTGGTGACCCGATACCGTCCGGGCTCATCACGGAGGTGGCGGGGTCAGCATGAGCGACGGCAAGCGTACGACGGTGTTGTGGCGCCCGACCGGGCCCCGGGAACTGGAGCTGGTCCGCGCCTCCGGGTGGCGGAGGTGGCCCCCGCGCCTGCCCGACCAGCCGATCTTCTACCCCGTGCTGAACGAGGAGTACGCCATCAAGATCGCCCGGGACTGGAACGTACCCGCCTCCGGCGCCGGGTACGTGACCCGCTTCCAGGTCGAGACGGACTTCCTCAGCCGCTACCCGGTCCGCCAGGTCGGCGGCGACACCATCCTTGAGCTGTGGGTACCCGCCGAGGAGCTGGACGAGTTCAACAACCACATCGTCGGCCAGATCGAGGTGGTCCACGAGTTCGGCAGCACTGATCGAGTCGGGTAAGGGCGGGTTCCATGAGCGGGGCTGTCGGGTCGCGAGGCTGAGGCATCACCGCATGGACATCGTCGCGCAGTTGACCGCGCCTCCTGGACCGAGATCAGGACATGCGTCGACTCTGCATGCTTCATGCCGCCCGGTCTCAGCCCCGGCGCTTGAAGGAGTCAAGAACCTTCCGGCGCTGCGACTGAGAGAGCACGCCGGCGAAGGGCGAGTTCTGCCGCAACTCGACCGCCTCCGGATCTTCCGAGGTCAGCGCCCAAAGGACCGACCCGACCCCTTCGTTGATCTTGTCCTGCCAGCGTCTGAGCCAGACCTCGCTCATGGTCCCCCGATGTTGCCGGAGCAGCCGATCAAGGTTCTCCGATGCCTTACCCAACACATCGTCCGGGTCGACGACCAGGCAGCCCGCCACCGCTTGATGCAGCCACAGCGACTTGAGCTGATCGCGGGTCAACGGCTGCCTCGGTCGCAGCATCGCCTCAACGTGCTCCCGCCTGACTCTGCGGTGCGCGCCCACCCGCACGAAGGGCAGGTCCCCACGTTCGCACAGGTTGACCACCTGCTGACGCGAGCAGCCCAGCAGCTTGGCTACCTGGCCACTGGTCAGGAGTTCCCCACTCATGCTCGCCAGCTTGAGCCGTAAACGCCAAAAACGCTACTCGGATTCTCGTCACCCCGGGTCGGGGCCAGGCGCCCACCACTACGGGCGACTGCGAGCTAGTCCAGGTCCCCGCGCCTGGAAGCGATCCACGCCTCAACGTCCTCGGCAAGCCAGACGTTGCCCATCTGGAGCGTGGCCACAGGCTCCGGGAAGTCGCGCCGATTGGTGATCTGGTAGACGCGCTGTCGGGAGACGCCGCCGAGCATGGTTCGGATCTCGCCCGAACCCACCAACCGCAGCTTCTTACCCATGGCACTGACGCTAGGCACACGCCGACTAGGCAATCGTCAAGTTGATAGAGGCCTAGTAGTCTCGGGCTCTAGTCGTTTACTCTTGACGCATGACTAGGCGCAAGTGGTACCAACGCCCTGATCAGCCGGTGGACTACATATCAGGTGAGCCGGTCCGGTCCAAGCACCGCACAGAGCCGCAGAGGTGGATCGGCCGGGCCGCCGTCCCGGTCCCGGAGCAGCCGATGACCATGGCCGCTGCCTGGCGTAAGTGGAAGGCCGTCAAGCGACTCGACCAGGGTGACCCATGCTGAACCCCCAGCCGCAGCCAGAACCCCCATTCCCCGTCCTGATGGCTGGCTACGTGATCGACTTTCATCACCGTTCGGTCTGCTCGAAGTGCTCTGACGACGGGTGCCCACGCCTGACGGCAGCCGGCGAAGCCCTACGCCTCTGGAGAGACAGGGAGAGCCGGCGTGAAGGCCGGTGACGTGTTGCATCTGACCCGCGCGGCAAGCCCGCAGTTCGTACGGCCGATCCTCTTTCGCCTTATCAAGGTTCGTACGGAGCTGCCCACGTACGACGGCTGGACGTGGCTCGACGGCTACCAACTCGACAACAAGGGCGACGCCGTAGCTCGCAGAGAGCTGTTCGTGCGCCGCACCGCGCAAGGACTCACCCCGAAGGAAATCCTGCGCTGTCTCAAGCGCTACACCGCCTGCCAACTCTTCCGACTCATGCAGACCACCACGACCACAACCACTTGACAAACCACACTCACAGATTTGCTGTCTTACCTGGAGCCTCGCCCTCATCGATCGGCGGTCCCCAGCTACCAGCCCGACCTGCAAGATCAGGTTGGAAAGGCTCGATCTTCTGACGGAGGATGAGAGTCACTCAGAATGCGTGCTGCCCGCCGGTGAAGATCGTTTCCCTTGTCGACAGACGTCGCCTAGGATGCACCCATGAACCCGCCTTTTGCAGCCTTCGACCCCCTGCAAGTTAAGGGAAGGCTAGAGAACAGCCTCGCAGCGCAGCGCGCTGTGCGACGCGAAATAAACAACATCTTGAGTTCGTACGTCGGCTGGTACGATCCGTTCTGCGAGTTAATTCAGAACGGGCTAGACGCATTAGAGGCGCGAAGCCGGGCCGAAATCGCGGCAGGAACCATTTCAGATTTCGAGCAGCGACTACGGGTCATCGTTGACCTGGATAGAAATCAGCTCACAGTCTCCGACAATGGTTGCGGAATGACATACGAGGAGTTCAAGCGATTCCTGGCACCCAACTTCTCCTTCAAGGAGGAGGTCAACTCCCGAGGGCACAAAGGTGTTGGTGCCACCTACCTCGCATATGGATTCAACTATCTGCGAGTGCACACGAGGTCGCCCGGATACGATGCTTGCGGAAGGATATTGAACGGGAGAACTTGGCTGGCGGGATCAGCAGACGGAGATCCTCCACTTGTCGAGCCGGACTCTTCTGCAGATATTGATGAAGAATTCGAAAAAGTCGAACGCGGGACCACCGTAACGGTCCGCTTCGATGAATACACGCACCCCAAGAAGCTCTCCTGGCTTGCGGCGAAGGACGCCGAAACATGGCTCACCATCCTACGAGTTAAGACCGGTATCGGGGCGGTCGAGCCAAGCACGGACAAAACGATCGAAGTCACGTGCATTGCAGGCGGAGAGTCGACAACGGCAACAATTTTCGAGGTTTCTTACCTCTGGCTTCATAATGACAAATGCAAGTCAGCCCGCATCAGTGAAGTTGCGGCGAAAGCACAGGAACAGTTTAAGAAGTACGGTACTACGAAGCCGCCGCCGAACGCCCACCGCAAGTTGGATTTCCTGTATGAGGAGTACCACTGGGAATCATGCAAAGAACTCCTTACACCCGAAGCGCTCGCCGAACACGAAGAGGTAATTGCGAAACACAAGCCAACCATTAAGGTCGAATACGGGTATACCACGAAACTCTGGAAGAGGTTCAACGAAAAGCTGGGCATTCGGAGTAACATGCAGGTTCTGCGCGCTGGAATACAACTGGCCGCTAACATGATGCCGCAGGGTGATGTCCTTCAGGTGCCTCTAACCAGATACACTGGCCGACAGAATCAAGTGCACTTCCTTATCCATTTTGAGAACTACACTCCAGACCTTGGCAGGAAAGGGTTCGCCAAGCCTCTTGTTGACTTCGCCACGGATGTTGCCAGTGCGATTGTCCAAGGGCCGATAACGCGACTCAGGCCCAACATGAAGCGAGACTCTGGGACGGTCCCAGATTTAGATCGAGAACTCAAACTAGATGCATGGAAGGAGCAAATGATTGCACATGAAGCCAATTCACCGCTCACACTTTCCTCAGACCACTTCTTTGCTCCAACAAAACGAATTAGCATAACCTCTACGCCCACTCGGGAACAAGATGTCATAGCACTCTTTCACGAGATCATCTCGGGCGGCGTGGTTCGCGGTTTAGCGATCATGTCAACTAACGAGCGATTTACCTATGACGGTTTGTTCCGGATAAATTTCGACCACGATCGAGAACTGTTCGAATTTGACTCAAACAGCAATCCTCTTGGGATCGACGCAGAGATACTTGACGGCCTCTTGGGAAGAAGAACCAAGCCGAAGGTGCTGGAGTACAAGTACTCACTAGACGGCTTGATCAATGATTTGGACGCACAGGAGAAGAATCTAAAAGACATAGATTTATGCGTCGCCTGGGAGATGGGCTCGCAGTGGCGCGAGAAGTTCGCCGTCACCTCCCTCCTCCTCCCAGAGAATACGTCTCAGCGCTCCTATCATGGCCTGACACATGTACTTCAAGATCCCGATTCAGGCGCGCGCCACTGCGACCTGATCATTCTCAAGGATCTTGTAGCGCTTCTAATCGACGAATCAACCTGCCACGAAGACCAAAGAGCGGCTTACGAGTAGACCGCAGACTACTGCGACGTTGCCGATTTTCTCTGTTCTGAATCAAGTCACCGCGCTCCGCGCAATGCGGGGCGGCAAGCCCGGCCAGCGGCAAGCCGCCCCGGCCGCCTACGGCGCCGGGGCGGTGAGCCACCGACAGCCGCCGGGACACCGCCCACAGTCTGATGTCAGCTCAGCGCGAGGTCGTCCGGGAAGCGCTCGTGAAGCGCGGCGACGGCATGCTTCAGGCAGTAGTCGAGGCTGTGGCCGTCGACCCTGATCGACGCACCATCGAGCGCTGACCCGAGATCACCACCGTCCAGGGCTTGTGCTCCCGCTCCCCGTCAATCTTGACCAGCCCGACCAGGCCCATCTTCCCCAGGTGCTCCAGCAGCTCCGGCACGCACTCGTTCCACCTCACCCACGAATGCTGGTCGTGCGTCGGGGCTTCCGGCTGCCGCGCCAGTCCAACCCGGGACTGGCTTGCCACCGTGTTGCAGGGTCACGGCACCAGCTCCACCGCCAGGACGTGCCCGACACCGACCCTCTCCCGCAGCCGCAGCCCCACTCCGGAACCATCGAGCACAGGCCCGGAGGCGGCTCACGACGGCACAGCCAGCCCGACCTGAGGTGGGGTCAACTGAGCCGGTCCTCGGGGCGTCACGGGTCGTCAGGACGTCAAACGCCGCCCAATGTTGACCATGAACGGCCATCGACACCCGGAAATAGGACCAGCTCAGAGCCATGATCCAAGCTCTGAGCTGGTGGGCGACGGACGAGTCGACCTGTACGCCGGATTCTGTGCGCGACGCGTACCCCTGAGGGGTTTGCGCCGGCGGCGGCCATCCATCTCGGCCTGCCGTTGCCGACAGGCTCGTGCGGCCTACCCGCAGACATCGGGCGGGCAGCCCTCAAGCGTCTGCGCGGGTCGTCATCTTGCGGTGACGGCCCTTTCTTGGCCTTGCTCCGGGTGGGGTTTACCGAGCCACCCCGGTCACCCGGGGTGCTGGTGGGCTCTTACCCCACCGTTTCACCCTTACCGTCCCCGATGGGGTCGGCGGTCTGTTTTCTGTGGCACTGTCCCGCGGGTCGCCCCGGGTTGCCGTTAGCAACCACCCTGCCCTGTGGAGTCCGGACGTTCCTCGGCGGCGAGCTGCTGCCCGCCGACGCGACCGCCCGGTCGACTCGTCCGTCGCGTACTCATCCTAACGACGTGTCAGCCCACCCGATTTCCGCCCTGCACCACCGCTGGGCGCGCAACTTCGGGGATGTTGTGGCCTCCAGACCCGCTGGACCCGACAACTTCCCCGAAGTTGCGCGGCCCCTGACCGCCCGGCGCGGGCGGGCTGCGGGGCGGGGTAGGGGTGGTACTAGCCTCGGGATCATGGAGTTTGCCGACGCCGCGTTGTTGCTCGGGGCCGGGCTGGCCGCCGGTACGGTCAACGCGGTGGCCGGGGGTGGTTCGCTGATCACCTTCCCGGCGCTGCTGGCGGTGGGGTTGCCGCCGGTGCCGGCGAATGTCACCAACTCGGTGTCGGTGTTCCCGGGGTACGGGGCCGCGGTGGCGGGCAGTTGGATGGATCTGCCCCGGGGGCGGCTGCTGGCCAGCCTGGTGCCGACCACGATTCTCGGCGCGCTGGCGGGTGCGGGGCTGCT
Organism: Micromonospora sp. NPDC047134; assembly: GCF_040643455.1. Classification (NCBI taxonomy): domain Bacteria; kingdom Bacillati; phylum Actinomycetota; class Actinomycetes; order Micromonosporales; family Micromonosporaceae; genus Micromonospora; species Micromonospora sp. NPDC047134. The sequence continues at coordinate 93,530 of NZ_JBEYUI010000016.1, read as the reverse complement.
GCTGGTCACCCCGGCGCGGGCCTTCGAGGTGGTCGTACCGTTTCTGGTGCTCGGGGCTACCGCGGTGCTGGCGTTTCAGGATCCGCTTCGGCGGCTGGTGGGGCATCCAAGTCATCTGTCGCCGCGGCGGCGGGGTCTGATGATCCAGGTCGTGGTGGCCCTGGCTGCGGTGTACGGCGGCTATTTCGGCGCGGCCGTAGGGGTGATGTTGGTCGCCGCGCTGGCCTTGGTGCTGGACGCCTCCATGGCCCGGGTGAGTGCGATCAAGAACCTGCTCTCGGCGATCATCGGCCTGACCGGGGTGGCCGTGTTCACGCTCGCCGGGCCGGTGAACTGGGTGGGGGTGGCGCTGCTGGCGCCGGCCACCCTGGTCGGCGGGTACGCGGGTGCCCGGCTGGTCCGTCGGCTGCCGTCGGGGCTACTGAAGGCGATCATCGTGGTCTTCGGCACCACGATCGGGCTGTACCTGCTGTGGCGGTCGTTCCGCTGACCGGCGCTCGCGCCCCCGAAGGGCTGAGTGTTAGGAAGGGTCCCCTGTACAACGCCAGGCGTTAACAAGGTGCCCTTCCTTACTCCAGCGAAGCGAGGTGGGCGGTGTCGTTGACGGTGCGGACGGCGATTCCGCCGTCCGGCCAGCGGTCCAGCACGGAGATGCCGGCGGCGTCCAGGTAGAGCCGGTGCAGGAAGGTGTCGCTGGCGGCCAGGGCGTCGCGCAGCATCAGCTTGATCGGCGAGACGTGCGAGACCACCACCACGGTCTGACCGGGGTACGCCGAGGTCAGGCGCTCGGTCACCCGGGCACAGCGTTCGGCCACCTCGGCGAAGGATTCGCCGTCCGGCGGGGCGATGCGGGTGGAGGACAGCCAGGCGTCCAACTCGCCCGCCCATTGTTCGCGTACCTCGGCGAAGGTGCGCCCCTCCCAGGCACCGAAGTCGCACTCGATCAGGTCCTCGTCGGGGCGTACCGGCAGGTCGCCCAGGGCGGCGGCGATCGCGGTGGCGGTCGTCGTACACCTGGACAGGGGTGAGCTGACCACGGCGGCGGTGTCCGGGGCCAGGGCGGCGACCCGGGCGGCGGTGGCCCGCACCTGGGCCTGGCCCTTGGCCGACAGGGCGACATCGCCGCGCCCGGAGTAGCGGCCCTGTTCGGTGTACTCGGTCTCGCCGTGCCGGACCAGGATCAGCCGGGTGGCGGTGAAGCTGGGCCGTGGCTCCCAGGAGACCGGCGCGGTGGTCAGGTCGGCACCGGGGGCCTCGGCGGCGTCGCCACCGGCGGGCTGGGCACCGCCGAGTTTCCGGGGCGGCTCGACCAGGCGGGGCGGCGCGACGGAGGGTACGGCTACCCCGGAGGTCGCGGCGGCGTCCATGGCGGCGTTGGCCAGGGCGTCGGCGTGGGCGTTGCGGTCCCGGGGGATCCAGGTGAAGCGGACCGTGCCGATGCGGCCGACCAGTTGGGCGGCCTGGGCGGCGAGGGGACGCAGCCCGGGATGCTTGATCTGCCAGCGGCCGGACATCTGCTCGACCACCAGCTTGGAGTCCATCCGGACCTCGACCTCGGTGGCCCCCAGCTCGACCGCGGCGGTCAGACCGGCGAGCAGGCCCTGGTATTCGGCGACGTTGTTGGTGGCGGTGCCGATGGCGGCACTGCGCTCGGCCAGCACCTCGCCGGTGGCCGGGTCGCGCAGCACCGCGCCGTACCCGGCCGGGCCCGGGTTGCCCCGGGCGCCGCCGTCGGCCTCGATCAGGACGGTACGCGGTGCCACCGGCTACAGCCCGGACTCGTTGGTGCGGACCATGATCCGTCGGCAGTCCTCGCAGCGGACCACCTCGTCCGGGTCGATCTTACGGATGCGGGCCAGGTCGGCACCGGAGATGTCCAGCCGACAGCCACCGCAGCGACCCGCGTAGAGCAGGGCGGCGCCGAGCCCGGTGTCGGTGCGGATGCGTTCGTAGAGCTGCACCAGGTCGGCGGGGAGGTCGTTGGCCAGCGGCTGGCGGGCGGACCGCTTGAACTCCTCCTCCCGGCTGATCTCGGCTAGGCTCTCGTCGCGTCGCTGCTCGGTGGCAGCCCGCCGCTCGCGGACCTCGGCCAGTCGCTGCTCCACCCCCTCCAGCACGGCCTGGGCGGTCTCGCGCTGCTCCATCAGCTCCAGTTCGGCGTCCTCCAGGTCGCCCTGCCGACGGTTCAGCGAGGCCAGTTCGTGTTGCAGGGCCTCCAGCTCGCGGGCCGGGCCGGTGCCGGCGGCCAGCCGGTCCTCGTTCTTGGCCTTACGCGCCCGTACCTGGTCGACGTCCTTCTCCATCCGGGCGATGTCCCGGTCCAGGTCGTCGACGGCCACCTGGGCGCGGACCCGCTCGTCCTCCAGGGCGGACAGCTCCCGGGCCAGGGCCTCCAGCTCGACCCGCTCCGGCAGCGACCGCCGCCGGTGGGCGAGCTGGGCCAGGGCGGTGTCGATGGCCTGGAGGTCGAGCAGGCGGCGCTGGACCTGGGGGTCAGCCTTCACGATCGGGCTCCTTGTCTGCGGGTTCGGCCACTGCGGGTCCGCCCGCTGAGGGTGGGGCTGCGTGTACGGTCCACGGGCTGGTGTCCAGGTCGGACACCAGGGTCTGCACCCCCGGGGTGCTCCGCAGCAGCGCGGCCAGGTCGTCCAGCCAGGGTCGCTCGGTCGCCCAGTGGGTGGCGTCGAGCAACGCCGGCCCGTCGGTGGCTAGGTGCTCGCCGGCCGGGTGGTGGCGCAGGTCGGCGGTGAGGTAGGCGTCCACGCCGGCTGCGGTCGCGTCGGCCAGGAAGCTGTCCCCGGATCCACCGCACACCGCGAGGGTACGCACGACCCGGTCCGGGGCTCCGGCGGCGCGTACCCCGACGGCGGTGGGGGGTAGCACGGCGGCGGCGTGCCGGGCCAGCTCGGCCAGGCTCATCGGTTGGGGTAGCCGGCCGATGCGGCCCGCCCCTCGACCCTCACCGGCGGCCGGGGTGCCGGGGCGGGCCGGTTGCAGGGGACGCAGGTCGGTCAGCCCCAGCCGGTGGGCCAGGGCGTCGGAGACGCCGGGGACGGCCACGTCGGCGTTGGTGTGCGCCACGTACAGGGCGACATCGGCCTTGATCAGTTGGTGGATGATCCGGCCCTTGTACGTCGTCGGGGCCACCGAGGAGACGCCGCGCAGCAGCAGCGGATGGTGAGCGACGATCATGTCGACCTCGGCGGCCAGGGCTTCGGCGACCGTTTCGGGGACCACGTCGACAACGCAGAGGATCCGGCGTACGGGGGCGCTCGGCTCGCCGAGGACCAGGCCGACCCGGTCCCACTCCTCGGCCCAGCTCGGCGGGTAGCGCCGCTCCAGCTCGGCCACCACCTCGGCGACGGTCGGCACGGCTGCGGTTGGGCTCACGACGGGCCAGCTTACCGGCGTCGGTGGCGGGACGGGACCTCACCCGGCCGAGGCCGGACCGGCCGGTGGCGAGGTGTTAATAGGGGCCCCTTGTACTACCGGAGGCGTTAACAAGGGGCCCTTCCTTTCACGCGGAGTGGATCAGGTGGTCGTGGAGGGCGGTGAGGGCGAGCGGCCAGGGAAAGGCGTGTTGGTGCCGTTCCCCGGTGCCGGGTGGGTGCAGCGGGATGACCTCCTCGCCGAAGATCACCCGTACCCCCCATTCGGTCAGGCGGTCGAGGGCCGCCCGGAAGGCGGGGTGGGCGGCCATCGCGGCGTTGGTGTACGGGACGGCGACCAGGGGTACGCCCAGACCCTGGGCCTCGACCAGCAGGCCGAGGGCCAGGGTGTCGGCGATGCCGGCCGCCCACTTGTTCACCGTGTTGACCGTGGCCGGGCAGACGACGATGGCGTCGGCCGAGGGCAACACGTCCGGATCACCCGGGTTCTTGTAGTGCGTACGCACCGGATGGCCGGTCTGTCGGGCCAACGCGGCGCGGTCGACGAACTTGGCGCCGTCCGGCGTGGTGACCACGCAGACGTCCCAGCCGTCCTGCTGGGCCAGCTCGACGAGCCGACCCACGTCTCGGGCCAACGGCGAACCGCAGGCGATGATGTACAGCACCTCACGGTGCCCGTCATGGCGGTGCGAACCGGTCATCAGACCGGCCCCGAAGTCATACTCCTACTCCCATGTGCTCAGCCAACTCTGCGATCAAGGAAGGCGGCGCACCCCGTGTGCGACGCAGCACGTTCGACATGACCTCATGGGCGATCGGCCGGCACCGGATCTCGGAGGGCGCCAGCCGGTCACCGCGCAGCAGCATCTCCCCGGCGTTGGCCAGGTCACCGATCTGGGCGTAGCCCCGGGCCAGGTCCAGCAGGTGATGGGCCCGGCGTTCCGGCAGCAGGGCGTCGAAGGCCGGGGTCTGGAGCTTCGCCAGATGCAGCTCGACCGCCTGACCCCCGTCGCCCAGCTCCACGGCGGCGGCCGCCCGGTGCAGGATGACATTGGTGGGACCGAAGGAGGTCCAGTAGTGGTTCTGGTCACCGCCGAGTTCCCGGGCCGCCTCCTCGGCGCCCCGGAGCAGGTCCTCGACGGTGGCGGAGTCACCGATGCGGGCGGCGGCCATGGCCCCCTGGAGCAGCAGCATCCCGTAGACCGAGAGCCGTTGCGGGCTGGCGTCGTTCTGCCCGCCGGGAGCCAGTTGGTTGGCGATCCGGACGTTCAGTTCCAGCGCGGGACGAGGGCGCCCCAGGGAGGCCAGGGCGTTGCACACCCGGGTGGTGGCGACCCCCGCGAGCAGCAGGTCGTCGGCCCGCTGGGCGACCGCGATGGACCGGTCCGCGGCCAGCCAGGCGAGCTCACACTCCCCCAGCTTGCGTAGCACCGAGGAGGCGATCTGGTAGACCTGCGCGAGCAGGTCGGCGGCCCGTTGCGCCTGATCACCGCCGTAGGCGGCGTCGGCCGCCTGGGCGTCGCGCACCAGCTTGGGCAGGGCCCGGATCAGCAGGCCGTAGCGGCCGTACTGGTAGGTCAGCCAGGCGTGGGTGACCGCCTTGCCCAGGTCCGCCAGGGTGGGCGGACAGGGTACGGCGTCGAAGTACGCGCTGACCGCGTCGTACCGCTCCAGGGCCGCCCGGATCTCCTCCACCTCGAACGGCTCGATGCAGTGCAGGGTCTCGTTGCGCCGTTCCGGGTCCTTGCCGAGCAGCAGTTGCACGTCCATCTGAAGGATGTCGGCGATCTCGTGGAGGACGGAGAACTTGTCGAGCCGACGCACCCCGCGTTCGATCTTGTCGACCCAGCTCTTCGACTTGCCCAACCGGTCGGCGAAGACCTGCTGCGACATTCGTCGTCGCCCTCGCCAGTAGGCCACCCGCCGCCCGATGGGTAGTTCGTCCATCTCCCCAGTCCTTCCTAGATGGAGCCTCGGCCGATCGCCGTAGGCCGTTTCGCGGGCGTGGTGAGCCGTCCGTCTTCAGGTTTCCGCTGGTCGCACTGGTTGTACGTCATCCGTACGGCCAGTCCTCATAGCTTTCGTGCAAGTTGCACCAGCCACTCGTCAGGCCAACGATCGTCAACGATGACAGTGACGGTGCTCTACATGACAGTTGCCGGCCGGTCCGGCGAGGGGAGATGGCACCAATGTGGGGGAACGTCGGACCTCGGGTGGCACATCTGTCGCCGTTGGAACGGGTACGACTGCGCCGGGTTGCGGTGCGGTACGCGATGCACGGCTGGGAGGTGACCCCGGGTGCCTGCCTGGCGCGCAGCCGCTTCGTCTGCGGGCGGGCCGGCTGCCCGACGGTCGGCTGCCATCCGGCCCTGGAGAACTGGGAGCACGCCGCGAGCGCCGATCCGGCCCGGGTGGCGAACTGGTGGCGGGCCCGGCCGCACAGCGTACTGCTGCCCACCGGGCACTCCTTCGACGTGCTGGAGGTCTCCGCCGACCTGGGCCGTCGCGTCCTGGAAGCGGTCCGCGCCCACCCGGCCGGTCCGGGCGTACGCGGACCGGTGCTGATCACCCCGACCGGACGGTGGATGTTCCTGGTCCGCCCGGGGGACCCCCTGCGTCCCGAGTTGGAACACTGTCTACAGGTGGTACGACACGGTCCCGGCTCCTGGATCGCCGCACCCCCCACCCGACTGCCCGAGGGTCAGGTCCGCTGGGTGGTGGCTCCGGAACAGGCCCGCTGGCAACTGCCCGACTCCTACCTGGTGCAGAACACCTTGATCGGTGCCCTGCGGGCCACCGGGGTCACCCTGGTGCCGGCGCTGGTACCCGGTCATCTGCCGCTGCCCCGCCGGGGCCGATGACCGGTCGTCCGCCCCGACAGCGACGCCACCCGTACGCCGGTCGTTGAACACCACGACGGCGCGTCAGTGCCGGGAGCGGGGATCGGCGATGTCCACGGACGACACCACACACCACCCGAACGGTGCCGAGCCGCCACGGCGGCACCGACCCGGCCGACGGTGGGCCGCCACCCGCCCGCCGGGGGCCCGCCCCGGCTCACCCAGACCCCTCGGCACCCGCCCCGCTACCACCCACCGGCCGATGCGCTGGCTGTGACCGGCCCCGGGACCTCCTGCCCTTTCCGGCTGCAACGGGGGCAAACCGTACGACCAGGCCGACTGCGGGCGGCCCTGAGCTGCCGGGGAAAGTAGCAGCAGGAGAAGCGCGTGAGCCGTGACCCCAGTGGGTATTCCGCCTCGCCGTTGCTGAACGCGTGAGGGGAAGGCACATGCTCAGCAAAGAGGATCAGCGCAGGTTCGATCAGATCACCCGCAATCTGCGGGAGAGTGACCCGGCGTTCTTCGCCCGGCTGGACAATCGGGCCCGGGGACGACGTGGGCGGTGGCTGCTGCTGTTGACCATCCTGCTGTGGGCGGCGCTGCCGGCTACCACCGTGGCCTTCGGCCGACTGACCGGGGCCATCTTCGCTGCGGTGCTGCTGACCAATGCGGCACTCATGTGGCGGTTCCGTCGACGCTGGCTCTGAACACCGCTCGACCGGATCGCTCACTCACCAAGCTGGCGGTACGCCTGACGCAGCCGCTCCAGCAGGCCCGGTCCACCGATCGCCGGTGCGGGCGCACCGAGCTGCCGCAACAACAGATCCGGACGGCTCGCCAGACTGGGCGGGCGATCCGGCAGGGGCACCGGCGGCAGCCAGAACCGGTCAAGGGTCTCCGTCAGGGGCGCTACCGGCAGGTCGGCAAGGGCTGGCACCGCCCCGGCCGCCGGACGACCCACACCGGACTCGGCGGCTGGTGGGCGGGTGGGGTCCGGCTCGGTGGCTGGTGGGCGGGTGAGGTCCGGCTCGGTGTTGAGGCTGCGCAGCGCGCGGAGCCGGTCGAGCAGGTCCTGGCGGCTGCGGCCGCGCCAGTGCAGCAGGGCGAAGGGATCGGCGTCGAAGGCCTCGGCCAACAGGTAGAAGGTGGCCGCCAGGTGTTTGCAGGGGATTGCCCCGTCCGGGCAGGAGCAGCGTTGCTCCAGCTCGGTCACGGTGGCCGGGAACAGGGGCGCACCGGCTGCGGCGAACAGCTCCTCCAGCTCGGCCGGCAGATCACCGGCCAGCAGCCGGGCGCTGAAGAACGCCTGCCCGGCCAGTTGGGCCTCGATCCGCTGCCACATGGGGTCCGGAAACGGCGGCAGGGCGATGTGGACCTGGTACGGCCGGGGTCGGGAGCCCTGCACCGACGCGCTCACCATACCGGGGGCGATGTCTAGGCGTACCACCTGGCCGGCGCGGGCGTAGGCGCGGCCCCGGGTCAGCCGGGTGCCGAGGGCGAAGGACTCCAGCACCTCCAGGAACCGCCGCGACCACCAGGACACCCCGATGGCACCCCGGGCGCTGCGGGCCCGCAGCCCGCCCTCGACCCGGCGGGGCCGCCCGTAGTCGGCGAACCGGCCGGTCGGGCTCACTGCGCCACCGCCCCGGCCTCCAGCTGGAACAACTCGCGCAGTTGGCCGCTGGAGAGTTCGGTGATCCACTGTTCGCCGGTGCCGACCACGGAGGCGGCCAGCCCGCGTTTGTCCGCGATCAGGGCGGCTACCTTCTCCTCCACCGTCCCGGCGCAGACGAACTTGCGGACCTGCACCCGGCGGCGTTGACCGATCCGGAAGGCCCGGTCGGTGGCCTGGTCCTCCACGGCCGGGTTCCACCACCGGTCGACATGCACGACATGGTTGGCGGCGGTCAGGGTCAGCCCGGTGCCACCGGCCTTGAGGGAGAGCACGAACAGGGCCGGGCCGTCGTCGGACTGGAACCGGGTCACCATCTCGTCCCGGTCGGCCTTGCCGAGGCCGCCGTGCAGGAACAGCACCTCCCGGCCGAAGCGGGCCGACAGGTGGCCGCGCAGCATCCCGCCGAACTCCGCGTACTGGGTGAACATCAGGGCCTTCTCCCCCGCCGCGAGGACCTCGTCGAGGATCTCCTCCAGCCGGGCCAGCTTGCCGGACCGCCCGTCCAACGCCGAACCGTCGCGCAGCAACTGGGCGGGATGGTTGCAGACCTGCTTGAGCCGGGTCATCGTGGCCAGCACCAGGCCACGTCGCTCGATGCCCTCACTGGCCTCGATCCGGGCCATCATGTCGTCGACCACCACCTGGTAGAGCGCCGCCTGCTCGGCGGTCAGGTTGCAGACGACCTCCATCTCCAGCTTCTCCGGCAGATCCGAGATGATCGACGAGTCGGTCTTGAGTCGGCGCAGCACGAACGGGCCGGTGATCCGGCGCAGCCGCTCGGCGGTCTCGGTGTCGCCGTGCCGCTCGATCGGCTCGGCGAAGCGCTTCCGGAAGGTCGCCGCCGGGCCGAGCAGTCCCGGGTTGGCGAACTGCATGATGGACCACAGATCGGCCAGCCGGTTCTCCACCGGGGTACCGGTCACCGCGATCCGGTGCCGGGCGGGCAGCGTACGGACCGCCTCGGCCTGCCGGGTGGCGGCGTTCTTCACCGCCTGCGCCTCGTCGAGCACCACCCGGTGCCAGTCGATCCCGGCCAGGTCCGCCGCGTCCCGGGCCGCCGTCGGATAGGTGGTGAGCACCAGATCCGCAGCCCGCACGGCGTCGCCGAACTCGGCGCCCCGGGCCCGCTGCGCGCCGTGGTGCACATGCACCCGCAGCTGCGGGGTGAACCGGGCCGCCTCCCGCTGCCAGTTGCCGACCAGCGACATCGGACACACCAGCAGGGTCGGCCCGGCCTGCGGCGGGTCGGCCGCGAACAGCGCCAACAGCTGCACCGTCTTACCCAGGCCCATGTCGTCGGCGAGCACCCCGCCGAGGCCGAGCGACTGGAGGAAGGTCAACCAGGAAAGACCCCGACGTTGGTACGGCCGCAGGGTGCCGGCGAACGAGGGCGGCTCGGTCAGCGGGGCCAGCCGCTGCTCCACCGACCCGGCCAGCAGATCCCCCAACGCCCCGTCGGCGCTGACCTCCAGCACCGGCAGGGCGTCCGGCTGTTCGGCGTCGGCCAGGCCCAGCCGCAGCAGGTCGGCGACGGTCAACTCACCGGTGGAACGCAGCAGCCGCAGACCGGCGGCGAGCCGCTTGGGGTCCAGTTCCACCCAGCGCCCGCGCAGCCGTACCAGGGGGGTCTTCAGCTCGGCCAGGTGGGCCAACTCCTCCGCGGTCAGCGGCTGATCGCCCAGGGCGATCTCCCACCGGTAGTCGACCAGCGCCGTCAACCCGACCCGCTCACCGGCGCCGGTCACCGTGCCCGGTGCGGTGCGGGAACTGGCCCGCAGCCGCGCGCCGAGCCGCGCCGAGGGCCGCCGCCACCACGAGGGCAGCAGCACGGTGAACCCGGCCGCGTGCAGCATCGGGGCACCCTCGCGCAGGAACCGGTGGGCCCCTTCGGCGTCCAACTCCAGCGCCTGCGGGGTGGCCGTCCGCAGGGCCGCATCCACCTGCGGCCACAGCCGGCTGGCCCGACCCAACTCGGCCAGCAGGGTCTCCTGCGGGCTGTCCACCATGGGCATGGCCGCACCCCGCCAGATCTGGGCGGCGTCGACATGGGTGCCCGAGTCGTCGGCCGCGCGGAGCCCGAACTCCACCCGCCAGGTCTCCTCGGTCGCCACGATTGCGTTCGGGTCGGCCGGTCCGTTCATCTCCTCGTCGGCCGGTTCGACGAGCCGGAAGCTGGCCCGTACCGCCCCACCGGCCGCGTCCCGCTGCCAGGTCTCCAACTCGTCGCACAGGACCTGCAATCCCGCCGGTTCGGCGGTGAACTCACGCTGGGGGCCGGTGAGCGCGCCGAGCCAGGCCGTCACCGCCCCCTCACGGCGGGCCCCCCGGGTCAGGGTGGTCTGCGGCAGCGCCGCCCGCACCGCCGCGTCGGTGAGCGCATCGAGCGCATCCCCCACCAGCAGCCCCGGCCCCGGATCCCCCTGCCGGGACCCCACCCGCCCGCTGGCCCCGGCCGTCCCCGCAGGCACGCCTGCCTGCGTCACGGGCGGGCTCGGTTGGGCTGGCAGTCCGGGTGGCTCCGCCGCGAGCGGCATCGTGGGCAGGTCCACCTCGATCACCGCGCGGGCGGCCGGTGGTAGGGCCAGCACCAGCGCCCGGGCCCAGGCGGCGTCCGTGCCGGTGAGCAGGGGTCGCCACAGCGCCCGGGCCTCGCCCTCGGTGCCCCGACCAGCGGTGGCGGGGCGTGCGGAGGCCGCACCCCGAGACCCTGGACCGGAAGGGGTGCGAGCCGCCCGGCCAGGGGCCGCCGTGCGGGTGGCCGCAGGAACCCTCGGGTCGGGGAGGAGGGTCAGGCCAGGCAGGACCCGGCCCCGGGTGGCCAGGTCGGCGGCGAAGGTGGCCAACTCCGCCAGGTGCCGCAGGGTCGCACCGGGTACGGCAGCCAACTCGTCGAGGGCACGCAGCAAGGGCAGGGCCGCGTCCGGGGCGTACGCCAGGATGGGCACCCGCCACCCGGCGAGAGTGACCGGGCCGCGGGCCGGTTCCACGACGGTGGTCCGGACCAGTTCCGGGGAGTCGACCGGCGAGCCGGATCGGGTGGGCAGGCGCAGCAGCGCGGTACCGAGATCGGTCGGCTCGGCGACCTCCCCGGACACGGCTACCAGGGTGGGATGAGCGGCGGCGAAGGGGTGCGGACGCTCCCGGGGGGCTCTACCGGGGCGTCGGGGGGCACGCGGCGCCAAGGTGCTGTCCTCGCCCCAGACGGCGAGCCCTCGGCCCGGCAACCACATCCCGTGGACGACCAGCACCCACACTCCCCCTCGCTGAAAGGAAGGGCCCCTTCTTAACGCCTCCGGTAGAGCAGGGGACCCCGCTTAACACCTGGGTCAGGATAGGCGGAGCCGGCCGACTACCGTCGACGCCATGTACGACCTACTGGTGCTCGGTGGCCTCGGGGTGGACATACGGGTCCGGGTGCCCGCCCTGCCCCTGCCGGTGGTCGACTCCCTCACCGTCGAACCGATCGACCTGCGGATCGGCAACACCGGCGCCGGGGTGGCGCTGGCCGCGCACGCCCTGGGGTTGCGGGTGGCGGTGATCGACACCCTCGGCGCGGACCCGGCCGGTGAGGTGGTGCGGGCCGCCCTGTCCCGTACCGAGGTGCAGACCGTGCTGGCCGAGGCGCCCGGCGGTACCCGCCGCTCGGTCAACCTGGTCGATCCCGTCGGGCGGCGAATGTCGCTGTACGACCCTCGCCCCTCCGAGGAGACCGCACCCTTCGCGATGGCCCAGGTGGCGGAGTTGATCCGGCAGTCCCGGCACGTCCACCTGTCGATCATGAATTGGGTACGGGACCTGCTGCCCGACCTCGGCATCCTGCTGGGCGAGGGCGGACGCAGCTCCACCGACCTGCACGACTGGGACGGGCACAACCCGTACCATCGTCCCTTCGCCGAGGTCGCCGAGTTGGTGCTGGTCAGCGGGGTAGCCCTGGGCGACCGGACAACCGCACTCCCCGCCGCCTTGAGCCCTTCCGCGCCGGCGGTACCCGTCCCGGCGGGCGGCCCGGCTAGGACGCAACCTGTCACGGCGGGCGGCCCGGCGGTGGCGGTGCCCGGCAGGGCGGGCGATTCCGCGACGGCGGTGGCGGGGCGGCCGGTGCTGGTGACCTGGGGGGCCGACGGCGCGGATCTGCACCTCGACGGCGACATCACCCGGATCCCAGCGGCCACGCCGCCCGGTCCCGTGGTGGACACCAACGGCGCCGGTGACGCCTTCGCGGCCGGCGTCATCGCCGCCCGCCTACGCGGCGCGACCTGGGCGGAGGCCGCCGGGTACGCGGCCCGGGTCGCCGCCGCAGCCTGCACCCATGACGGCATGGAGTACCCGCCCGGTCTCCTCCCCCCTCCCTGACCCCCGCAGCCCGCCCCTGCCCCCCACACTGTGGTTGCGGGCTCGCCCCTCACCCCTCACCCCGTGCCCCCTGGCCACGCCGTTGCCGCGAGCGGGATTGCATGATCGCGCTCGATCCGGGATCGAGTGCCTATCCGCGCTTACAAGGCCACTTGAACCTACATCGAGCGCGATCATGAACTGCCTACCGGCGCGACCCGGTCCCGATGGCGCGACAGCGAACACGGGCCTGCCGGCGTGCCAGCGGCCACGTCCGATGGGCTGTCTGCGGGCACGCCGGTGAAGACGTCCAAGGGCACGTCCGTCAGAGTGCGCCGGTGGCGCCGTCGGTGAGTTCCCGGAGGATGTCGGCGTGCCCGACGTGTCGGGCGGTCTCCTCGATCAGGTGCACCAGAATCCAGCGCACCGACACCTCGCCGAGCTGCGGATGTGGCACGACATGATCGAGGTCGTAGCGCGCCACGATCTCCCGGGACCGCGCACAGACCTGCTGGTAGTCGGCGGCCAGGCGCTCCACGGTGTCGTCCTCGGCGAGGGTGAAGCTGGCCAGCGCGGACTCCTCGGTGGTCGGGAAGGTCTCCCCCGGGGAGGGTTCCAGCAGGATGTGGAACCAGTTGTACTCGATCTCGGCCAGGTGTTTGACCAGCCCGGCGAGGGTGGTCGCCGAGGGCAGCAGCCGGCGGGCCGCGTCAGCGTCGGCAAGCCCTTGGACCTTGCGCAGCAGGACCGCCCGGTGGAAATCCAGGAAGGATTCGAGGATCTCCCGTTCCCCGGCGGTCCGGTTCACCACGGGGCCGAGGGTCGGGTCGATCGGGATCTCCGTCATGTCGACACGCTATCCCCGGCCTCGGCCGGCCAACGAGCGAGCCGTGCGCCGAGGTGTATCCGCTGCGGCGAGGCGGCGTACGGGGCAGGATGGGCGCATGGCAGCAACGGTTGAGATCCCGCTGGTGGGCGGTTCGGCAGACGGCCAGCACGTCACCGTCGAGTTGGATCCGAACAACCGGCCCCCGTTGACCCACCATCACCTGGGGTCGGGCGGCCTGGCCGAGGCGGACATCTACGAGCTCGAAATGGTCGATGCCGAGGCCGGGCAGTGGTGTTACCGCTGGCGCGGCCCGGCCGTCTGACCACGCCCCCGTCAGGAGCGGCCCACGCGAGGGCGGCTCAGGCGTCGACCTTGACCAGGGAGCGGTGGCGCAGGCTGTCCAGCACCGCCCGGGTCACCTGAGAGGTACCCCGGGCCTCGTCGCAGACCCGGGCCACCCGCTGGGCGGTGGTCTCGGCGCGCTGTTCACGTTCGTCCCACAGTTGGTCGACCTCGGCCAGCAGCGGGCCCTCCACCTCCCGCTCCACCCCGCGCAGGGCCGGCACCCCCAGTCGCTGGGCCAGGTCGAAGACCTTGCCGGCGTACGGCAGGGGGAGGAACGGCGTACCCATCGTCGCGGCGAAGATCAGGAAGTGCAGTCGCATCCCGACCGCCAGGTCCAGGTGGCGCATCAGGCCGACCACCTGCTGCGGGCTGTAGGTGCCGTGCAGGATCCGGCCCCGCTCGGCGGCGATCATGTGCGACAGCACCCCGTGGGAGTGCCGGATGTCGTCGCGTTCCATCGGCACGAACAACACGTGCGCGTCGATGCGGTGCACCAGGAAGTCACCGATCTGGGCGAGCAGGCGGTGGTAGCCGTCCACGTCGAGTCGTTCCGCGGCCCGGCCCGGCTCCCGCACACTCATCCCGACCAGCCGCTTGCCGGCCGGTACCCCTTCCTCGCGCAGCAGTTCCGCCGGGAACTCCTCCGGTTGCAGCAGGAACGCCGGGTCGGCGGTGACGGTGATCGGGTTGAGCAGCCCGGCCTCTTCCAGCACCATCCGCGATTCCTGGTCGCGTACGGTCACCTGGGTGGCCCCGGCCAGGGTCTCGCGCACCATGCCGGTGTCCACGATGTCGCTCAGGGGCCCGACCCCCACCGCGTAGGTCAGCACCGGCAATCCTCGTTCCTGCGCTACCCGGACGACCCGCAGGTACCGGCGGGCCTCCTTGTCGTAGAGGATCCCGCCACCGCCGAGAATGAGCAGGTCTAGCTGGGACAGTACGAGGGCGGAGTCGGTGCGGCTGACCCCTTCCCAGGGCACGGCCTCCACATAGGGGTGGGCGACCTTGGTGTGTGCGGGATCGCGCGAGAAGACGATGATCCGAGCGTTGGGCTCCTGCTGACGCAGGTCGGTCAGCAGGCCGGTGAGGATGGCCTCGTCGCCGAGGTTGCGGCCGCCGTATGAGCCGAGCACGCCGATGGTCAGTCCGCCACGCGTCATCCGTCGCTCCTCCCCAGGTGCGTCGGATCGAGGTTTCCCCGCTGCACCGCCGAACAGTCATCGCCTCCGGCCGGGGTGGCTGGTTCAGCCTCCGGGCGGGACTCCCCCGGCCAGGCGGGACACCAGGGCGGCGACGACCTCATCCGGGTCGAATCCGGTGTCGATCGAGGTGGTGAGCAGGTCGAGCAGGAGCCCGTCCACGGCGTAGCGCAGCAGGGCCACCTCGAACGCGCCGCCGGGCAGGCCGGCCGCCAGGTGGTACGCGACGTCGGCGCGGTAGCCCCGGCGCAGGGTGTCGCCGAGGATGCGGGCCAGGTCGGGGCGGCGGACCGACTCCAGGCGTAGTTCGATCAGGGCACGGGTGAGTTCGGGGTGCCGGGTGGTCCGCTCGACGATGTACCGGACATAGTCCGCTAGCAGGGCCGAGGAGGGCGGGCGGGCGGCCAGTTCGGCCACGACGGTGTCGTCCGGGGCGAACCGCTCGAAGATCCGCTCCCCGAGGGCCCCGAGCAGGGCGTCCCGGGAGCGGAAGTAGTTGACGGCGGTGCCGGTCGGCACCCCCGCCTCGGCATCCACGGCCCGGTGGGTCAGCCCTCGGGCCCCGTGGGCGGCCAGCACCCGCAGCCCGGCGTCCGCCAGGGCCGCCCGCCGCTCCAGGTTGCGTGCCACTGGAAAACCCTAACAGCAACCACAACATCTGTTGTACGTTGACACAACCACAACATCCGTAGTGATTGGAGTACCCCTTGCGCAAGCTCGTCTACTACGTGGCCAGCAGCATCGACGGTTTCATCGCCGCCCCCGACGGGTCGTACGACTTCTTCGACCTGCAGCCCGACCCGACCGGGCCCCTGGTCACGCGGTGGCCGCAGACCTTCCCGACCTTCGCTCACCAGCAGCTCGGCATCGACCGACCGCAGGGCCGATTCGACACGGTCCTGATGGGCCGGGCCACCTACGAGCCCGCCCTGCGCCTCGGCGTCACCAGCCCGTACGCCCACCTCAAGCAGTACGTCTTCGCCCGCTCGCTACGCCCCTCCGACGACCCGGCGGTGGAGATCGTCTCCGGCGATCCGGTGACCTTCGTCCGCGACCTCAAGGGACGCCCGGGAGCCGACATCTGGCTCTGCGGCGGCGGCCGGCTCGCCGGTCAACTCGTCTCCGAAGTGGACGAATGGCTGGTCAAGGTCAACCCCGTCGTCGCCGGCAGCGGCATCCCCCTGGTCGACCACCCCTTCACGCCACAACACCTGACCCTGGTGGACACCACCCCCGCCGGTCGCGGCGTCGTCCTCCTGCACTACACCCGATGACCGCCGCCCTCGCCCTCGCCCTCGCCCGCCCGGCAACTTCCGGGATGTTGCTGCCCGACCCGGGTGCCGAGGCAGCAACATCCCGGAAGTTGCCACCACGACAGACCCGGTGCGCGGTGGGGGTGCTCTTGTCGGTGGTGGGAACTAGCATCGGGGGCATGGCGACTCGGCTGGTGCAGATCAATATGAAGGCTCTGGACGACGAGGCGCTGGGCCACTTCTGGGCGCAGGTGCTCGGGTGGGGAATCTCCAGCGAGGGGCCGAGGGTGACCAACCTCGAACCGGAGGGCTTGGACTACCCCGACCCCGCTGCCGTCTGCATCGACCTCGTCGCCTACCCGGACGACCCCAAGACGGTGAAGAACCGCGTGCATGTCGACCTCGCCACCACCTCGGCGGCCCATCATGCGGAACTGATCGCCCGCCTGACGGAACTCGGGGCGACCCCCGCCGACATCGGCCAGGGCGACGTGCCGTGGACGGTCATGGCCGACCCGGAGGGCAACGAGTTCTGCGTGCTGGACTGGCGCACCTCGCCCCGGGACACCGGGCCGATCGCGGCGATAGTGGCGGACTGCACGGACCCCCGGGCCATGGTCGAATTCTGGGGCAACGCCATGGACTGGACCGTGCACGAGGTCACCAACCAGCACGCGCTGCTGCGCTCCGCCAAGGACGTCGGCCCCTACCTGCGGTTCGTCCGTAACCCGGACGTGAAGACGGGGTGGAACCGCGTCCACCTCGACGTCCGCCCGTACCCCGGTGACGACATGGAGGCCGAGGCGGCCAGGCTGCGGGCCCTCGGTGCCACCGCCATCGGCCTGGACGAGGACGTCCACTGGAAGGTCTTCGCCGACCCGGAAGGCAACGAGTTCTGCATGCTCTCCCCCCGCTGACCCCGCCCCTCCGGTGCCCCACGGTCGAGCATGGCGCGGCCGGCAGCGGCGCTACCGCAATAGGCTGCCGATCGTGCACGGGTTCACCGACGTCGACTGCCAGCCGGACCCGGCCTCGTGGGTCGGGGTACTCGACCGTCTCGCCGAGGAGCCCTTCTACCGGGCGTACCAGCAGCGGCTCCGCGAGCTGCTCCATCCGACTCCCGGCCGTCGCTACCTCGAAGTCGGTGCCGGGACCGGAGCAAGCGCGGCCCAGCTGAGAGATGCACACGACGTCAGCGTGGCAACCGTGGACCGCTCGCTGACCATGGCTGCTGCCATGCGCGCTCGCGGCCTCACCCGATGCGCCGTCGCCGACGCCCATCACCTGCCCTTTCGCACCGACGCCTTCGACGGGGCATGGGCCGATCGCACCGTCCAACATCTCGCCGATCCCCGGGCCGCGGTCACCGACCTCGTCAGGGTCGTACGCCCAGGTGGTCGCATCGTCCTGGCCGACCCCGACTACGACACTCAGGTGCTCGACATCGCCGACCAGGACCTGGCCCGGCGGGTGCTGAGGTTCCGGGCCGATGTCCTCCTCCGCAACGGCACCCTGGCACACCAACACGCCGGTATCCTCGCCGCACACGGCCTGGTCGACATCACGGTCGTACCTCGAACGCTTGTCGTCAGAGACCCGACCGCCGTCGACAACGTCCTCGGTCTGCGCAGTTGGGCCGCCACCGCAGCTCAGCGCGGCGCCTTGGCCCCCGGCGAAGCCCGCGCCTTCGAAGACCAGTTCGACCAGGCCGTCAGCACCCGCCGGTTCACCTACGCGGTCACCTTCTTCCTCACCGCCGCCACGGTCACCTGACCGCCGAGAAGGGCGACAGCCGGCACCAGGCAGGTCGGCGGCCGTCTCCCGTCACCGCCGTCGCCGCTGGAAATCCGATCCCACGGCGCGTGGCCACGCCACTAACATGCGGGCATGTGCCGGTACGCCGAGATCCCCTACAAGGTCCACTACGTCTGCGTGCCGTGCCGTCGTAGTCACAAGTACGCCTGGGACGGCGAGAAGCACCTCTGCACGTCGTGCCGACAACCGATGATCTTCGCCGGGCATGACTTCGCCGCCCCTCGTCGACGGAACGACTCCGGGTGGGCCGCAGTTGCGGCAGTGCTCGGCGCAGGACTGCGCTACGAGGGCTTCGAGACCTGCGGATGCTCGCGACAACCAAAGTTCCGGCCCCGGACCAGCGCCCAGGTCCGGATGCGGCGACGGGCAGCCGGCCACCTCGGGTTGTCAGAGGCTGAGGCACTGGCCGCCCGGAATCCCTACGACCTCGCCTGACGCCGTCCGGCAGCATCGACTTTCGCTAGGTGATCAACTCCATTACGCCGTAATGGCGGCTTCCGGCTCGCCTGGACCCCGCCGTTTCGCCGTAACGGTGAGGGCACCCGGAGATCTGCGCTCCAAGTCGTGGTCAGTACTGGTGGGCGCGGCAGGTTTCGAACCTGCGACCCCTCGCTTGTAAGGCGAGTGCTCTCCCACTGAGCTACGCGCCCGGAAACGCCGTACGGCGGACCGGCGGTTGGCAGCTTACCCTGCCGCGCACCGGCCCTGCCGGACGGTCGCACCCGTTGGGATCGGGTCAGGCGGTGGCCTCCGCCAGAGCCTTGCGCCAGCCCTGCTGGTCGCGCGGCTCGCCCGGCATGTTCATCTCGGCGAAGCGGACGACACCGGCCTTGTCGATGACGAAGGTGCCCCGGTTGGCGATACCGGCGGTGTCGTTGAAGACCCCGTACGCCTGCGCGACCGCGCCGTGCGGCCAGAAGTCGGCCAGCAGCGGGAACTGGTAGCCCTCCCGGT
Source organism: Micromonospora sp. NPDC047134 (assembly GCF_040643455.1). Classification (NCBI taxonomy): domain Bacteria; kingdom Bacillati; phylum Actinomycetota; class Actinomycetes; order Micromonosporales; family Micromonosporaceae; genus Micromonospora; species Micromonospora sp. NPDC047134. The sequence goes on along the minus strand of NZ_JBEYUI010000016.1, from coordinate 74,899 downwards.
CCGCCCAGACCTTGTGGGCGTAGACCGAGTCGACGCTCACGGTCAGCACCTGGACGTCGTCGCTGACGTACTCGTTGAGGTTGTCCCGCACCTCGCACAGCTCGCCCTGGCACACGCCGGTGAAGGCCAGCGGGTAGAAGACCAGCAGGACCGTACGCTGACCCCGGAAGTCCGAGAGTCGGACTTCCTGGTTGTTCTGGTCCTTGAGGACGAAGTCGGGCGCCTCGGCGCCAACCTCGATGGGCATGTGAACTCCTTGGATCGAGTCTAGAGGCAACAGCCTGTCACGTTCTGCGGCAGACTACTTCTTGCCCTTTGCGCCGCGACGCAGAACGAGACGGGCACCGCTCCAGTCCTTGCCGGCGTTGACCGTCGAGGTCTGCTGAAGGCCGGCGGTGGGAGCGGACTCGGCGATCTCGCTCGGCTCGACGTGGCCGTCGCGGCCGGCCTTGGGCGTCAGCAGCCACACGACCCCGTTGTCGGCCAGTGGGCCGAGGGCGTCGACGAGAAGCTCGAACAGGTCACCGTCTCCGTCGCGGTACCACACGAGCACCGCGTCGACCACTTCATCGGTGTCCTCGTCGACCAGCTCTCCACAACGGTCGGTCAGGGCGTCCCGGAGATCTGAGTCGACGTCGTCGTCGTAGCCCATCTCCATGACGACCATGCCCGGTTCGATGCCGAACCGGTCCGCCAGGCTGCGTACCCCGTCGGCAGCCTGACCAGCGGTCGCGCTCACTGTCGCGTGCCTCCTCATCTCGTCCAAGCTCACGGCACCCGGTCGGTGCCGTCAGGCAAGTCCACACAGTTGTGCCGTCCCGCGCAAGTGGCGCACCGGGTGGAACGAAATTTACCGTGCCAGCAGCGTACGGGCACCCTGGGTGATTGCTTCCTCGGAGACCAGGACCTGCCGGGCAGCCGGACCCAGAGGCACGAAAGAGTCAACGGCCGCCACTCGGCGTACGGCCCCGACATATCCGGCGTCGACCAGCGCGGCGATCACCCCTTCGCCGACCCCGCCCGAGCGCCGGGTCTCGTCCACCACCAGCACCCGCCCGGTGGCGGCGGCCTCCCGGATCAGGTCGGCCACCGGCAGCGGGGCAAGCCAGCGCAGATCCACCACCCGGCTGCCGATGCCCTCGTCCGCCAGGGCCGAGGCCACCCGCAGAGCCATCCGTACGCCGTTGCCGAAGGTCACGATGGTGAGGTCCTCGGCCGAGCCGACGCCGTACACCCGCGCCCGCCCGACCGGGACGTGCCCGGCCGCCCAGGTCCCCGGCTCGGCATAGCCGGCCAGCCACTCACCGTCACCGTCGCCGTAGAGGTCGCGGGCGTGGTAGAGGGCGATCGGCTCCAGGAACACGCAGACGCTGCCGTCCACCACCGCGCTGGCCAGGCAGGTACGCAGCATCGCCGCGGCGTCGTCCGGCCGGGCCGGCACGGCGACCACCAGTCCGGGTACGTCCCGCAGGAAGGCCACCGAGTTGTCGTTGTGGAAGTGCCCGCCCAGGCCCTCCTGGTACGCCAGGCCGGCCACCCGCACCACCATCGGGTTACGCAGCGCACCCTGGGAGAAGAACCCCATCGTGGCCGCCTCGCCGCGGACCTGGTCCTCGGCGCTGTGCAGGTACGCCAGATACTGGATCTCCGGCACCGGCAGCAGCCCGGCCAGTCCCGCGCCGAGCCCCAGACCGAGCACCGAGGTCTCGTCCAGCAGGGTGTCGAACACCCGGGCCGGACCGAACCGGTCACGCAACCCGCCGGTCACCCCGTACCGTCCGCCCTTGGCGGCGACGTCCTCGCCGAAGACGGCCATCTGGGGGTACGCCAGCAGCCCGTCGGTGAGGGCGGCGTTGATGCTCTGCGCGAGGGTCAGGGGGCCGGACAGTTCCGGCGGCTTGCCGCCGAAGGCCTCCAGGCGGGCCCCGGCACCCGGCCCGGCCGCGTACAGGCCCGCGTCGGCCACCGCCTGGGTCACCCGGACCGGACGGCGTGGGGCCAGCGGGGCCACCACCTCGGCCGCGCTGCCCAGTTTCGGCTCGTCGAGCACCTGTTCGGCGAGTCTACGGATCTGCCAGCCGATCTCGTCGTACCGGTCGAGCAGTTCGCCGCCACCGGCCAGGCCCGCCTCGACCAGCCGCCGCGCGGTGGCGACCACCGGGTCGGCGGCCAGGTCGGCGGCGATCTCCTCGGCGTCCCGGTATGCGCTCTCGGCCTCCGCCCCGACGTGGCCCAGCAGCCGGACGGTGCTCAGGTGCAGCACGGCCGGGCGGCGGTGTCGCCGTACCCAGGCCGCCGCCTCGCGCGCCGCCTGGTACGCCTCCACCAGGTCGGCACCGTCCGCGGCGAAGTAGCGGATGCCCGGCTTGGACCGCAGGGCGGTCGCCACCCAGCCCTGCGGGGATCGCAGGCTGCCGCCCAGGCCGTTGTCCTCGCAGACGAACAGCACCGGAATCCGCAGGCCGGTGTGGTCGTACCAGCCGGCGGTGTTGAACGCGGCCGTGGCGCTGGCATGGTTGATCGCGGCGTCGCCGAAGGAGCAGACCACGATCGCGTCCGGCGCCCAGGAGGCCCGGAAACTCGGGTCGGCCTGCGTCGGGGCCCCTCGGGCGTCCAGTCGACGCAGCCGTTCCACCGCCAACCCCATGCCCACCGCCCGGGGCAGGTGCGAGGCCGCCGTGGAGGTGGTCGGCACCACGGCCAGGTCGGCACGGCCGAAGACCTTCTGCCGGCCACCGGCGATCGGATCCTGGCCGGAGGCCACCATCCCCCGCAGGGCGTCCCGCGCCGCCTCGAGGTACGCCGCCGCCACCGGCCGCCGCACCACAGCCAACCGAGCCCGACCGTCACCCCCGTCATCGGTCGGGTCGGTGTCCAGCACTGTCGGCGAATCTCCGGCCGAGTCGGCCGAGTCGGACAGGTCACCCGGGTCGGTGGGATCGGGCGAATCGGCTCCGTCGGCCGAGTCGCCTCCGTCGGCCGGGTCGGTGGGGGCGGTCGGGGGTGTCGGCGTACCGTCCGGGTCGTCGTCGGCCGTCAGCAACACCGACCCGGCGGCGGGGTCGGCGGCCTGGGCAGCGCGGACGCAGTAGAAGGCGCCCGAGCGGTAGTGCAGCAGCGCCGGGTCGGTGGGGCGCAGGGCGGCCGCGACCGCGGCGTTGCCCTCGTGGCCCGCCGAGCTGATCGTGTGGTACCCCTCGCCGAAGCTGCGCAGCCAACGCCCGGCCAGGTCGAGCTGCCGGCTGGTGACCTGCGCGTCGAAGAGTTCCAGCAGTTGGGCGCCGGTCAAGGTCGCGCCCTCGGCCACCGGTCGGGCCGGGTCGGTACGGTGCCGCGGCGCGGTCAGCGCGGCCAGGGACTCCCGGAGTCGGTCGTCAAGATCCTGCGGGGTGGTCACGTCCGACAGCATTACCGACCGGAGCACACCTCGCCCACTCGAACCCCGCTCGGGTTCACCGGTCGACCCGATCGACGGATGCCTCAGCCCGGTAGGAAGGAGAACCGGACCTGGCGGGTGGTGTTGTCGCCGTTGGTGTCCACCAGGCAGATCGACTGCCAGGTGCCCAGGGCCAGCCGACCGTCGAGCACCGGCAGGGTCGCGTACGGGGCGATGAAGGCGGGCAGTACGTGATCGCGCCCGTGGCCCGGGGAGCCGTGCCGGTGCCGCCAGCGGTTGTCCGTGGGCAGCACCGCGTCCAGCGCGGTGAGCAGGTCGTCGTCCGAGCCGGCGCCGGTCTCGATGATGGCCAGCCCGGCGGTGGCGTGCGGCACGAACACGTGCAGCAGCCCGTCACCCTGTCCGGCGACGAACTGTTCCGCCTCGACGGTGATGTCCTGCACGGTGGGCCGGGAGCCGGTCCGGACGGTGATCACCTCACTACGCATGCTTCGCATTCTGCCGCAATCGGCCGACCGGCGCTCCCACCGACGATGATCTTCGCCAACAGGTCGGATCGGCTGGTCAGCCGCTCGGGCCACAGCTCGGAGGCGGTAAGTCCGGAAACGACAATGTTACTAATGAGTACCTGTGTCGCGCGTCGCCCTTGACACGGGTGGACGTGACGACACGTGCCGTGACGGGGCAGGATGGCGCTAGAGACCTATCCCACACACAACCGAGGGAACGCCTGTGGCTACGGAACGCAAGCGCCCGGTGATCACGGCCGGCCTGCCTAGCCAGCTTCCGGACATCGACCCCGAAGAGACCAGCGAGTGGGTCGAGTCGCTTGACGGTGTCATCGACGAGCGCGGCGCCAAGCGGGCCCGCTACGTGATGCTGCGTCTGCTGGAGCGCGCTCGTGAGCGCCAGGTCGGGGTGCCGTCGCTGACCACCACCGACTACATCAACACCATCCCGCCGGAGCGGGAACCGTGGTTCCCCGGCGACGAGCACGTCGAGCGGCGCATCCGGGCCTACGTGCGGTGGAACGCGGCGATGCTGGTGCACCGCGCCCAGCGGCCGGAGATCGGTGTCGGCGGCCACATCTCCACCTTCGCCAGCTCCGCCTCGCTGTACGAGGTGGGCTTCAACCACTTCTTCCGGGGCAAGAACCACCCGGGCGGCGGCGACCACATCTTCTACCAGGGTCACGCCTCCCCCGGCATGTACGCCCGGGCGTTCCTGGAGGGCCGGCTCAGCGAGAACCAGCTAGACGGCTTCCGGCAGGAGCTGTCGCACCCCGGCGGCGGCCTGCCGTCGTACCCGCACCCGCGGCTGATGCCGGACTTCTGGGAGTTCCCCACGGTGTCCATGGGGCTGGGTGGGCTGAACGCCATCTACCAGGCCCGGTTCAACCGGTACCTGCAGCACCGGGGCATCAAGGACACCTCCGACCAGCACGTCTGGGCGTTCCTCGGCGACGGTGAGATGGATGAGCCGGAGACCCTCGGCGCGATCGGGGTGGCCGCCCGCGAGGAGCTGGACAACCTCACCTTCGTGATCAACTGCAACCTTCAGCGGCTCGACGGGCCGGTGCGGGGCAACGGCAAGGTGATGCAGGAGCTGGAGGCCTTCTTCCGGGGTGCCGGCTGGAACGTGATCAAGGTGGTCTGGGGCCGGGAGTGGGACCCACTGCTCGCCGCCGACACCGACGGTGCGCTGGTCAACCTCATGAACACCACTCCCGACGGCGACTACCAGACCTACAAGGCGGAGTCCGGGGCGTACGTGCGGGAGCACTTCTTCGGCCGTGACCCGCGGACCCGCAAGATGGTCGAGGGTCTCAGCGACGACGAGATCTGGAACCTCAAGCGGGGCGGGCACGACTACCGCAAGCTCTACGCGGCCTACAAGGCGGCCACGGAGCACACCGGTCAGCCGACGGTGATCCTGGCCAAGACGATCAAGGGCTGGACCCTCGGCTCGCACTTCGAGGGCCGCAACGCGACCCACCAGATGAAGAAGCTGACGCTGGAGGACCTGAAGACCTTCCGCGACCGGCTCTACCTGGACATCCCGGACTCGGCGCTGGAGGACAACCCCTACCTGCCGCCGTACTACCGTCCGGAGGAGAAGTCCGCCGAGATGCAGTACCTGCACGAGCGGCGCCAGCAGCTCGGCGGCTACCTGCCCTCGCGGCGTACCAGGGCCAAGTCCCTGCCGATCCCGGGCAGCGAGCGGTTCGCCGACATCAAGCGCGGTTCCGGCAAGCAGAAGGTCGCCACCACGATGGCCTTCGTCCGCCTGCTCAAGGACCTGATGAAGGACAAGCAGTTCGGCAAGCGCTGGGTGCCGATCATCCCGGACGAGGCGCGTACCTTCGGTCTGGACTCGATCTTCCCGACCGCGAAGATCTACTCGCCGCACGGTCAGCGGTACACCGCGGTCGACCGGGAGCTGTTCCTGTCGTACAAGGAGTCCACCGTCGGGCAGATCCTGCACGAGGGGATCAACGAGGCCGGTTCGGTCGCCTCCTTCACCGCCGCCGGCTCCTCGTACGCCACCCACGACGAGCCGATGATCCCGATGTACATCTTCTACTCGATGTTCGGGTTCCAGCGCACCGGTGACGGCTTCTGGGCCGCCGCCGACCAGATGGTGCGCGGTTTCGTGCTCGGGGCCACCGCCGGCCGCACCACCCTCAACGGTGAAGGCCTGCAACACGAGGACGGCCACTCCCACCTGCTCGCGGCCACCAACCCGGCGGTCGTGGCGTACGATCCGGCCTTCGCGTTCGAGATCGCGCACATCATGGAGAACGGCCTGCACCGCATGTACGGCGAGCAGCAGGAGAACATCTTCTACTACCTCACCGTCTACAACGAGCCGATCCAGCAGCCGGCCGAGCCGGAGGGGGTGGACGTCGAGGGCATCCTCAAGGGCATCTACCGCTACTCGGCCGCCCCGTCGCTGGAGGGGGACGCCCCTCGGGCGAACCTGCTGGCCTCCGGTACCGGCATGCAGTGGGCGCTCAAGGCGCAGCAACTGCTGGCCCAGGACTGGGGGGTGGCCGCGGACGTCTGGTCGGTGACCTCCTGGACCGAGCTGCGCCGCGACGCCATCCAGTGCGAGGAGTACAACCTCGTACACCCGGGCGCGGAGCAGCGGGTGCCGTACATCCAGCAGAAGCTGGCCGACACCGAGGGCCCGAAGGTCGCGGTCAGCGACTGGATGCGCGCGGTGCCGGACCTGATCTCCCGCTGGGTACCGGGTGACTGGACCTCCCTGGGCACGGACGGCTTCGGCCTGTCCGACACCCGCCACGCCCTGCGCCGACACTTCCACGTCGACGCCGAGTCGGTCACGGTCGCGACCCTGCGCCAGCTCGCCCTACGCGGAGCGGTACCCGCCCACGTCCCCGCCGAGGCCGCCAAGAAGTACGCCATCGAGGACGTCAACGCCGCCCCCGTAGGCGAAACCGGCGGCGACACCTGACCCACCCCAACCCACCCCGGGCCCGGCGCTCCGCGCCGGGCCCGCCCCTTTTCCCCCCAACCCACCCCGCTGAACCCCCGTTGATCATGAGGTTGGCGGCAGTTGTTGATCTCCACGGTGCCGCCAAGCTCATGATCAACGGGGTTCAGAGGGGTGGGTTGGGGGGTGCAGCCAGAGGGGGTGGTATGACGTAGGTGGTATTGAAGGTGGGTGTTGTCTGTAACACGGGTGATTCAGACTCATCGATAGGCGTTGCTCTCCTTGGGCAGGGGTCGGTCCGGTGGACATTCCGTCGCGCCGTCTCACCGTCGGCCCGGACGCCACCGACGCCTCGGCGCGACGGGAGGGAGTGCACATGCGAAGTGTCCGGATCGGCCTGGCTCTGGCCGTCGGCGCCCTGGTGGTGTCGATGGTGGGGCCGGGCTCACCCTCGGTAGCCCATGATCCCGCTACCCCCGCGGGGCGGGCCTCGGCTCAGGAGTTCATGGCCCAGCGTGAACCCACCCAGCAGATGGTCGCCGCCGCGGCGACCGCCTGCACCAACGGTCAGGCGGCGGGCTACCCCTGCCGCAACGTGGACCTGTTGTCGTTCATGCCGCTGGCCAACATCGGCGGCAGCCAGGCGAACGACATCTGGGGCTGGACCGACCCCCAGACCCGCAAGGAGTACGCGCTGGTCGGCCGGCGCAACGGCACCTCCTTCGTGGACGTGTCCAACCCGAGCGCCCCGGTCTACCTGGGCAACCTGCCCGCGTACCAGAATCGCACCGCGGTGTGGCGGGACATCAAGGTCTACCGCGACCACGCGTACGTGGTGGCGGACGTCTCCGGGCACGGCATGCAGGTCTTCGACCTGACCCGGCTCCGGGGGGTGACGAGCCCGCAGACCTGGACGGCGGACGTCCACTACAGCCGCTTCGGCAACTCCCACAACATCGCGATCAACGAGCAGACCGGATACGCGTACGCGGTGGGCACCAACACCTGCAGCGGCGGCCTGCACATGGTCGACATCCGGACCCCGAAGTCCCCGGTCTCGGCGGGTTGTGTCAGCAACGACGGCTACACCCACGACACCCAGTGTGTCGTCTACCGGGGGACGGACACCGCGTACACCGGTCGGGAGATCTGTGTCAGCTCCAACGAGGACACGGTGACCGTCGTCGACGTGACCAGCAAGTCCGCTCCCCGGCAGCTGGCCCGCATCGGCTACACCGGTCGGGCGTACACCCATCAGGGTTGGTTCACCGAGGACCAGCGGTACTTCCTGCTCGACGACGAGTTGGACGAGTCCCGGCGCGGGGTGACCACCCAGACCTACATCTGGGACCTGGCCGACCTGGACGCCCCCCGGCACATCGGCACCTACAGCGCGCCCAGCGGGGTCTCCGCCACCGACCACAACCAGTACGTCAAGGGCAGGTACAGCTACCAGGCCAACTACCGGGCCGGATTGCGCATCCTGGACCTGGCTAACGTGTCCAGCGGCCGGGCCACCGAGGCGGGTTACTTCGACATCTACCCGTCGAGCAACAGCGCGTCGATGAACGGGGCGTGGAGCGTGTACCCCTACTTCCCCAGCGGCATCGTGGTGGTCAGCGGCATCGAGCAGGGGCTGTTCGTGTTGCAGCCCCGGTTGTCGTGACCACGACCGATCAGCGGTCGGCGACCCTGGCCGAGATCGTGGACGGGGCGCCCCAGCCGGGGCGCCCCGGTCCCGGGGAGGCACCGGGGGGCCGGGTCGGCCGGTACGCCGCCGCCGTCCTGGTGCTGGGCCTGACCCTGGCGGTCGGCTTCTTCGCGGGCCGGGCCGGCGGTACTACCGGGCCGGCCCGGCCGGCGGCGGCCGGGGCCCTGGCCCACGCTGATCATGGGCCCGGCGGGCTGGAGGTCTCCCGGGACGGCTGGACCCTGACCGTGGACCAGGCGAAGCTGCGCGCCGGCAAGCCGGGTGAGCTGGTCTTCCGGATCACCGATTCGCAGGGTGGCGCGCTCACCGACTTCCAGGTGGTCCACGACCGGCCGCTGCATCTGATCCTGGTGGGCCGGGACCTCGGCGGATATCAGCACGTGCATCCGGAGATGTCGCCGGACGGCACCTGGCGGGTCACGGTCACCCCGGCCACCCCCGGCCCGTTACGGGCGATCGCCGACTTCTGGCCGGTCGGGGCGGCGGCGGGCACCACCCTCGGCATCGACCTGCCGGTTCCCGGTCGGTACGCCGCCGAGGAGCTTCCCCTGCCCGAGGAGACCGTGCTGGTGGACGGCTACACCATCACCCTGGACGGGGGCCTGCGGGCCGGCGAGTCCAACCAGGTGCTGGTCTGGCTGGGCCGCGACGGGCAGCCGGTCAACGACCTGCAACTGCACCTGGGGGCGTACGGGCATCTGGTGGCGCTGCGCCAGGGGGACCTGGCGTACCTGCATGTGCACCCGGCGGCGGCCAGCCAACCCAGCTCGGTGGTGGCCTTCGGGATCACCGTGCCCTCGGCGGGCACCTACCGGCTGTTCTTCGAGTTCCGACATCTCGACGAGGTACGGGTAGCCGCCTTCACCGTGGTCGTGTGAGTACCGGCCGCAAAGCGGTGGCGGCCCGGGTGCACCTGGCAGGAACACCGGGGCCGCCACCGTCGCGGGTGACGCCAGGACGTGGCCGGTCAGCCGACGGCGGCCAGGTCGGTCAGCCGGGCCAGCGAGTCCTCCAGGTCGGCGCCGACCCGACGCAGGCCGAGGCGCAGCAGGGCGGCTTTGACCGGACCGGCCGGCCAGCGTACGACGATCAGCCGCACGATGGTGCCGCCCGCCTCCTCGTCTGCGGTGAGCTGGACGTATATCTCGGTGCGCGCCTCCGCTCGGGCACCGGCGCCCTTCGCGCGTTCTCGCCAGCCGATCAGGGTCGGTTCCTGGTAGGCGATCACCTCGGCCTCATGCGCGGCACCCCGGCCGGCCTGGACCAACTGCCGCCGTCCGAAGCCCTCTCCGGAGAGGACCTCGGCCGCCCGGACCCCGGCCAACCAGGCGGGCAACTGCTCGGCCCGCTGCACCACATCCCAGACCGCTTCGACCGGCGCCGCCACGTGCGCGCTGCGTTCCACGAGGATCATTATCCGTCTTCCTCCAGTGAGGACATCCCACGATATCGGCACTCTATGCGTCAAATCGGACGTATGCGGACGTGTTCGCAAAAGACACGCCGAAAGGTATTGCTTTCCCATGCACGTCGGCCTATAGACCCGCGCCCCGTCGAGCCCTAGAGTGCCGAACACGTTTCGCGTTTCTCCGGGAGGGCGCATGTCGATTGCAGCTATGCCCAGCTTCCCCACCGGCTTCCGCTGGGGGGTGTCCACATCGGCGTACCAGATCGAGGGCGCCGCCGGCACGGACGGACGCGGACCCTCCATCTGGGACACTTTCGCGGACACCCCGGGACGGATCGCCGACGGCAGCAGCGGCGAGATCGCCTGCGACCACTACCACCGGTACCCCGAGGACATCGCCCTGATGGCCGACCTGGGGGTGAGCGCCTACCGGTTCTCGGTGGCCTGGCCCCGGGTGCAGCCCACCGGCAGTGGCGCGGCCAACCCCGCTGGACTGGACTTCTACGAGCGGCTGGTCGACGGGCTGCTCGACCGGGGCATCGACCCGGTAGCCACCCTGTTCCACTGGGACCTGCCGCAGGCCCTGGAGGACACCGGCGGGTGGCTGAACCGGGACACCGCTGACCGCTTCGCCGAGTACGCCGACCTGGTGGCCGACCGCCTGGGCGACCGGGTCAGACTCTGGATCACCCTGAACGAGCCCTTCATCCACATGAGCCTGGGCTACGGCACGGGCGAGCACGCACCCGGCCGGGCCCTGCTCTTCGACGCCTTCCCGGTGGCCCACCACCAACTGCTCGGCCACGGTCTGGCGGTAGCCGCCCTGCGCGCCCGGACCGCCGCCCCGGTCGCCATCGCCAACAACTACTCCCCCATACGCCCCGCCGGGGACACCCCGGCCGACCTGGCCGCCGTGGCCGCGTACGAGGCCCTGCACAACCGGCTGTTCACCGATCCCCTGCTCGGGCGCGGATACCCGACCGAACTGGGCTTCGACCAGAGCGCGGTCCGCGACGGGGACCTGGCGGTGATCGCCGCCCCCCTGGACGTGCTGGGGGTCAACTACTACAACCCCACGGCGGTACGGGCAGCCGAGCCGGGATCGCCCCTGCCCTTCGACCTGGTGCCGCTTCAGGGCTACCCGCGTACCGCCTTCGACTGGCCGGTGGCCCCGGAAGGGCTGCGCGAACTGCTCGGCTGGCTGCACGGTCGCTACGGCGCCGACCTGCCCCCGATCCAGATCACCGAGAACGGCTGCGCCTACGACGACCTGCCCGACGCCGACGGGCGGGTGCACGACCCGGACCGGATCGCCTACCTCGACTCCCACCTGCGGGCGGTACGCGCCGCGATCGACGACGGGGTAGAGGTCACCGGCTACTTCGTCTGGTCCCTGCTGGACAACTGGGAGTGGGCCGAGGGTTTCACCAAACGCTTCGGTCTGGTGCATGTCGACTACCCCACCCAGCGGCGTACCCCGAAGTCCTCGTACGCCTGGCTGCGTGAGGTGATCGCGGCCGCCGAGCGGACTCCCGCCCGGTGACCACCATCGACCCCACCCCGGCCTCGCTGCCGGCCGCCCTGGCCGAGCCGACCGTGCCGGTACGGCGGGGCTGGACCGCCCTGCTGTTCGCCGCGAACCTCGGCGTCTGGATGGCCTTCTTCACCCCCATCCAGGTGTTGCTGCCCCAGCAGATCGAGCAGATCACGCCGACCGACAAGGAGACCATGCTGGCGGTGGTCACCGGGCTGGGTGCGCTGGCCGCGGTGCTGGCCAACCCGCTGGCCGGAGCCCTGTCGGACCGGACCTGCCTGCGGATCGGCCGCCGGGAGTACGGTCGCCGACACGTCTGGACCCTCGGCGGTGCCCTGCTCGGGGCGTTGTCCCTGGTGCTGCTCGCCCAGGCGCAGACCATGCTCGGCGTGGTCGTCGGCTGGATCGCCGCGCAGACCTGCTTCAACGCGATGCTGGCCAGCCTGACCGCCGCCGTACCGGATCGGGTGCCGGTGGCCCAGCGGGGCGGGGTCTCCGGCTGGGTAGGCATCCCCCAGGCCCTCGGGTTGGTGCTCGGGGTGGTGCTGGTCACCGCCGTGGTCACCGGCAACGCCGCCGGCTATCTGGCGATCGCCGCCGCCGTGGTGCTGCTCGCGGTGCCGTTCACCCTGCGCACCACGGACGATCCCCTCCCGCGTACGCGTCGACCGACGTTGCGAGGGCTGCTGGCCGGCATGTGGGTCTCGCCGCGCCAGCATCCCGACTTCGGTTGGGCCTGGATCACCCGGTTCCTGGTGCAGCTCGGCAACGCCCTGGGCACCCTCTACCTGCTGTACTTCCTCACCGACAAGGTGCGGCTGGCCGATCCCGACGGCGGCCTGCTGATCCTGATCCTGCTCTACACCGCCGGGCTGATGGCCACCACGGTGGTCGCCGGGCGGCTGTCGGACCGCTCCGGCAAACGGAAGGTCTTCGTGATCGCCGCCGGGATGGTGATGGCGGTGGCGGCGCTGCTGCTGGCCGCCGTGCCCACCTGGCCGATGGCCCTGGCCGCCGCCCCCCTGCTCGGTGCCGGTTACGGCGTGTACCTGTCGGTCGACGCCGCCCTGATCACCCAGGTGCTGCCGAAGGCCGCCGACCGTGCCAAGGACCTGGGGGTGGTCAACATCGCCAACTCCGCACCCCAGGTGCTCGGACCGGCCATCTCCGCCCCGATCGTGGTCTATCTGGGCGGCTACCCGGCCCTGTACGCGATCACGGCCGCAGTGACCGTCCTCGGCAGCGTGCTGGTGCTGAAGATCCGCTCGGTGCCCTGACGGTAGGCTGTCGTCGTGACGGTACGTGTGCGCTTCGCCCCATCCCCGACCGGTATGTTCCACGTCGGCGGTGCCCGCTCGGCACTGCAGAACTGGATCTACGCCAAGCAGCAGGGCGGGGTGTTCGTGCTGCGCATCGAGGACACCGACGCGGCCCGCAACAAGCCCGAGTGGACCGAGGGCATCCTGTCGGCCCTGGACTGGATCGGCATCTCCCGGGGCAGCTACGAGGGCCCCTACTTCCAGTCCGCGTACGCTCAGGAGCACCGCGCCGCCGCCGCCCGGCTGTACGAGTCCGGCCGGGCGTACTACTGCGACTGCACCCGGGACGCGGTGCAGGCCCGCACCGGCAACCAGTACACCGGCTACGACGGCTACTGCCGCGACCGGGACCTGGGGCCGGGTGAGGGCCGGGCCCTGCGGTTCCGCACCCCGGACGAGGGCACGACCGTGGTGGTCGACCTGATCCGGGGCGAGCCGACCTTCGAGAACAAGCTCATCGAGGACTTCGTCATCGCCCGTGGTGACGGCTCGCCGGTCTTCCTGCTGGCCAATGTCGTCGACGACATGACCATGGGGATCACCCATGTGATCCGGGCCGAGGAGCACCTGCCCAACACCCCCAAGCAGCAGTTGCTCTGGGATGCCCTCGGGGTCAAGCCGCCGGTCTGGGCGCACGTCCCGGTGGTGGTCAACGAGAAGCGGCAGAAGCTGTCCAAGCGCCGCGACAAGGTGGCCCTGGAGGCGTACCGGGACGAGGGCTACCTGGCCGCCGCAATGCGCAACTACCTGATGCTGCTGGGTTGGGCACCCTCCGGGGACCGGGAGATCGTGCCCTGGTCGGTGATCGAGGAGGAGTTCCGCCTGTCGGAGGTGAACCCCTCACCGGCTTTCTTCGACGAGAAGAAGCTGCGCGCCTTCAACGGCGAGTACATCCGGGCGCTGCCGGTCGAGGAGTTCATCGAGGCCTGCCGGCCGTGGCTGACCGGCACCGGCACGATCGCGCCGCCGCCCTGGCAGCCCGAGGAGTTCGACCCGGCCGTCTTCGCCGCGGTGGCCCCCCTGGCCCAGACCCGGATCGCGGTGCTCAGCGAGATCGTGCCGAATGTCGACTTCCTGTTCCTGGCCACCCCGATGATCGACGAGGCGGCCTGGACGAAGGCCATGAAGGAGGGCTCCGCGGAGTTGCTGGAGGCGAGCATCGCGGCCTTCGAGGCGGTCGACTCCTGGGACGCGGAAACCCTCAAGGCCACCTTGGAGGCCGTCGGTGCGGAACGCGGCCTCAAGCTGGGCAAAGCCCAGGCGCCGGTACGGGTGGCCGTCACCGGCCGCACGGTCGGTCTGCCGCTGTTCGAGTCCCTTGAGGTGCTGGGCGCCGAGCGCACCCTGACCCGGTTGCGGGCCGCCCGGTTGCGCCTGGTCTAGCCGGCACCGGCACCCCCCGGGTTGCCGGGACGGGTTATCCTGCCTGCATCACCGGCCACGGCACCGGTAAATCCGCCCACTGCTCCACGGCCGCTACCATGCCGAGTCGAGATCGCAGATAGTCCAAATAAGTGTTCCACCGGCTGCAACCGATCGACGTTCGGCGGAGTCTTTAGGTGGGTACCCGTCCTGCGGGCACGGTCACCACCGCCGGCTTCCGGCGAGTGACCCCTGCAGCGGAGCCACCCATCGAACGGGGCGAGGAGGCGGCATGGTCCGACGGATGAGGCGACTGGCCGTACTGACGGTGGGTGGGTTGGCGGCGCTTCTGCTGTCCCTCACGGTCGCACAGCCGGCTCCGGCGGCACCGAAGTCGCCGCCGGCCGGGGTGGACATCACCGGGGACGGTCTCGCCGAACCGTTGCGACTGCGCGCCGAGCAACAGCCCGACCAGGTCAAGGCCATCGTCGACCAGGTGAGCCCCCGAGCGCTGGTACGCCAGTCAAGCAGCCCGAAGAAGGCCACCCTGGGTCCGAAGTACACCGTCGTGGTGCTGGCCGGTGACGTGCCCAAGCAGACCTACGACCTCTACCCGAAGGCGGTCGGCGGGCCCCGGGTCTTCCGTCCGGCCAAGCAGCCGGACTCCCGCAAGACCACCGCGGCCTGGTTCCTCGGACGGGTCAGCATGTCCGAGACCCTGCGCGCCGTCGGGGTGCCGCTGGAGCGCACATTCGAGTCGGTCAGTGGGGGCATCGGCGGGGGCGAACGGATCATCCCGGAGGAGGCCCTGAACCCGGCGCAGGACCTCAACGAGGCCTTCGGCGATCTGCGCCGCCTCCTGCTGCTCAACGTCGCCGTGGTCCTCGTGATCACCTTCGGCCTGGCCGGCATCGCCCTGCTGGTCCGCCGCCGCACCCGCTGACCGCAGCGTCCAGGTGATCAGCACCAGCGTCGGGGCGGGCGTTCCCGTCGGGTGGTGCGGCGGGCCGGGCGTACCGGGGCGTGCCGGTGGGCGCCGGCCCAGCCCGGCCGCTCGCTGAGGCACCCGGCAACGGTCGACTCGACCGACTCGACCGGCTCAACCGGCGGTTCGGCGGCCCGTTGCCGGGGCACCACCGGCTCGGCCGGGCCGGGTCGTACGGCACCCGGCTCCTCGTCACCGCGCTCCGGGGTCCAGCCGGCGTGCGGCTCGGCCGCCGGGGTGAGACCGGTCGGTCGGCGGTGATGGTGATGCTTGCCGGTCATCGGCTGTTCGTGAGTGCCCGGTCGACTCGGCTCCTCCTGAGCGCAGCCGTGTTCGGCGTCCCCCTGCGCCATCGGCTTCTCCTCACCTCTCGCCCGCACGCCGGTGCCCACCCGACGTGTCCTGACACCGTACTGGCCGATACCGACCGCCCACGCACCGCGTACCGGGTTGACCAGCCGGGACGCCTGCCGGCGGCTGCCGTAGAGGGCCAGTTCAGGACATGTCAGGCTAGGCGGGTGAGCGAATCGGGCGGGATGGAGCTGTCGGCCACACTGCGCCGGATCGAGCGGGCGGCCGGCTCCCTGGCCACCGCCAGCGTGGCCCGAATGGACGAGACCCTGCCCTGGTTCCGGGCGTTGCCGGCCGACCAGCGCTCCTGGGTGATGTTGGTGGCCCAGGCCGGCGTCCGCTCCCTGGTGCAGTGGCTCTGCTCGGGCGCCGGTGCCGGGGAGGGCACCCAGGAGGTCTCCGACGAGGTGTTCGCCACCGCCCCGCAGGCGCTGGCCCGCTCGATCACCCTCCAGCAGACCGTGGCCCTGATCAAGGTCACCATCGACGTGGTCGAGGAGCAGGTCAGCGAGCTCGCCGCCCCGGGTGAGGAGCCGCAGCTACGGGAGGCGGTGCTGCGCTTCTCCCGGGAGATCGCCTTCGCCGCCGCCCGGGTGTACGCGCGGGCGGCGGAGTCCCGTGGCTCCTGGGACGCCCGGTTGCAGGCCCTGCTGGTGGACGCCCTGTTGCGCGGTGACTCCCCGGACGTGCTGGCCAGTCGCGCCGCGGCCCTCGGCTGGACGGACGCGCCACCGGTGGCGGTGGCGGTCGGCACCTCCCCCGGCGGCGAGGTGGCCGCCGTGCTGCACACCGTCTACCGCCAGGCGCGGCGCATCGGGGTGGAGGTGATCGGCGGGGTGCACGGCGACCGGCTGGTGATCGTGCTCGGCGGCGCGGCCGAACCGGTGGCGGCCACCGCCAAGCTGCTGACCGCCTTCGGCCCGGGGCCGGTGGTGGTGGGTCCGGCGGTGCCTAGCCTGGACGAGGCCACCGAGTCGGCGCGGGCGGCTCTGGCCGGTTACCGCGCGGCCCCGGCCTGGCCGGCCGCCCCCCGCCCGGTGCCCGCCGGTGACCTGCTGCCGGAGCGGGCCCTGGCCGGTGACGCGGAGGCCCGGCGGCGGCTGCGTCACGACGTGTACGCGACCCTGGTGCGGGCCGGCGGTGAGCTGCTGGAGACCCTGGACGCCTTCTTCGCGGCGGGCGGCACCCTGGAGAGCGCCGCCCGGTCGCTGTACGTGCACCCGAACACGGTGCGCTACCGGCTGCGGCGGATCTCCGATGTCACCGGGTTCAGCCCGCTGATCTCCCGGGACGCCTTCGCCCTGCGGGTGGCGCTGACGGTGGGTCGGCTGGACCCGGTGGTACCCACCCAGACAATGCCCCCGGCCGCCGGTAAAAGATCACAGGCTAGCGACGACAACCACCAACCTTTGTAGGATTCCTCCAAAGGTCCTAGTGCGGTTTGGTGTCAGTCGACACAGCGTTACGAGTGGCGATCCGGGAGAGTCATACACGTGCTAGCCGTACTCTGCCCCGGCCAGGGTTCTCAGAAACCCGGCTTCCTCACCCCCTGGATCGACCTGCCCGGCGCCGAGGCCCGGCTGCGGGAGTGGTCGACACTGGCCGGGGTGGATCTGGTGTGGCTGGGCACCGAGGCCGACGCCGACGAGATCCTCGACACCGCCCGCACCCAGCCGCTGCTGGTGGCCGCCGCGCTGCTGGCCGCCGAGCACCTGCCGCTGTCGGAGGTGGCCCTGACCGCCGGGCACAGCGTCGGGGAACTCGCCGCCGCCGCGCTGGCCGGCACCCTGCCGACCCAGGCGGCGATCACCCTGGCCGGGGTACGCGGCCGGGAGATGGCCGCGGCCTGCGCCCTGGAGCCGACCGGGATGGCCGCCGTGCTCGGTGGCGACCCGGACGAGGTGATCGCCGCGATCGACGGACACGGTCTGTACCCGGCCAACCGCAACGGCGCCGGTCAGATCGTGGCCGCCGGCTCGGTCGCCGGGTTGGACAAGCTGGCCGCCGAGCCGCCGACCCGGGCCCGGATCATCCGCCTCAAGGTGGCCGGCGCCTTCCACACCCCGTTCATGGCGCCGGCGGAGGCCGCGCTGACCTCGGTCGCGGAGGAGATCACCCCGAACGACCCCGCCCGGATCCTGTTGTCCAACCTCGACGGCGGTCCGGTCCGCGACGGCCGCGAGGTCCTGCAACGGCTGGTCCGCCAGGTCACCGCCCCGGTGCGCTGGGACCTGTGCACGGCCACCCTCGCCGACCTGGGGGTGACCGCGGTGATCGAATTGCCCCCCGCCGGCACCCTCGCCGGCATGGTCAAACGGGAACTCAAGGCCACCGGCGTCCCGGAGATCGTCACCCTGAACACCCCGGACGACCTGCCCGCCGCCAGGGACCTGATCGCCCGGCATGGCACGACCGCCAGCCAGAACGGGTCTCGCGACGAGACCGACCACACGGAGGGTTCGGCATGAGCGGCAGCAGGATCATCTCAATGGGTCACTACCAGCCGTCCCAGGTGGTGACCAACGACGACCTCGCCCAGTTGGTCGACACCAACGACGAGTGGATCCGCGACCGGGTCGGCATCGCCAGTCGGCGCATCGCCGGTGACGAGACGGTCGCCGACATGGCCGCCGCCGCCGCCGACAAGGCGCTGGCGAACTCCGGCCTGACCGCCGCCGACATCGATCTGGTCGTGGTCGCCACCTGCACCTCGGTCGACCGCAGCCCGAACGTGGCCTGCCGGGTAGCCGCCAAGCTGGGCATCCAGGCCCCGGGGGCCTTCGACCTCAACACCGCCTGCTCCGGTTTCTCGTACGCCCTCGGCACGGTCGATCATGCAATCCGGGCCGGTGCCAGCCGCAACGCCATCGTGATCGGGGCCGAGAAGCTCTCCGAGTTCATCGACTGGACGGACCGCTCCACCTGCATCATCTTCGGTGACGGCGCGGGCGCCGCAGTGGTCACCGCCACCGCTGAGGGCGAGGCGCCCGGGGTGGGCCCGGTGGTCTGGGGTTCGGTGCCCGAGCGCGGTGAGGCGGTACGCATCGAGGGCTGGCGCCCGTACATCGCCCAGGAGGGCCAGACCGTCTTCCGCTGGGCCACCACGGCGTTGGCGCCGCTGGCCCGGCAGGCCTGCGAACGGGCCGGGGTCGACCCCTCGGAGCTGGCCGCTTTCGTGCCCCACCAGGCCAACACCCGGATCATCGACGGCATCGCCAAGCGGCTGAACATCCCGCAGGCGATCATCGCCAAGGATCTCGTCGAGTCCGGCAACACCTCGGCGGCCAGCATCCCGCTGGCCCTGTCCAAGCTGGTCGAGCGCCGTGAGGTGCCCTCCGGCGCGCCGGTGCTGCTGTTCGGCTTCGGTGGCGGTCTGACCTACGCCGGTCAGGTCGTCCGCTGCCCCTGATACGACCTCGGCGCGTCGTCGCCGAGGAGCTAGGCGGCGGCGTCGCCGCCGCCGAGGAGAACCCGATGAGAGGAACCCACCGCAATGACCCGTGACGAGATCACCGCCGGCCTCGCCGAGATCCTCGAAGAGGTTGCCGGGGTGAGCCCGGACGACGTGGCCGAGGGGAAGTCCTTCACTGACGACCTGGACGTCGACTCGCTCTCCATGGTGGAGGTCGTGGTCGCCGCCGAGGAGAAGTTCGGCGTCAAGATTCCGGACAACGAGGTGCAGAACCTCAAGACGGTCGGGGACGCCGTCAGCTACATCGAGGCGCAGTCCTGATCATGAGTCGTTCCGACGTCGTCGTCACCGGGCTAGGCGCGACCACCCCGCTGGGCGGGGACGTCGCGTCGACCTGGGACGCCATGCTCAACGGCCACTCCGGGGTGAGTGCCCTCACCCAGGAGTGGGCCGAGCAGTTGCCGGTCCGGATCGCCGCCCAGCTCGCGGTCGATCCGGCCACCGTGCTGGACCGGGTGAAACTGCGTCGGCTGGACCGTTCCGAGGCGATCGCCCTGATCGCCGCCCATCAGGCCTGGGCCGACGCCGGCCTGGCCGACTCCGCGCCCGACCCGGAACGGGTGGGGGTCAGCATCGGCTCCGGCATCGGTGGGGCGGTCACCCTGCTGGCCCAGGACGACATCCTGGAGGCCTCCGGCCCGCGCAAGGTCTCCCCGCACACCGTGCCCATGCTGATGCCCAACGGTCCGGCCGCCTGGGTGGGGCTGGAACTCGGGGCCCAGGCGGGGGTGCACTCGGTGGCCAGTGCCTGCGCCACCGGCGCGGAGGCGATCGCGCTGGGTCTGGACATGATCCGGGCCGGGCGCGCCGACGTGGTGGTGGCCGGTGGCACCGAGGCGGTGATCCACCCCCTGCCGATCGCCGGTTTCGCCTCGATGCGGGCCATGTCCACCCGCAACGACGAGCCGCAGCGGGCCTCCCGGCCGTGGGACAAGGGTCGGGACGGGTTCGTCCTGGGTGAGGGCGCCGGCATCGTGGTGCTGGAACGCGCCGAACATGCCGCCGCCCGGGGCGCCCGGGTGTACGCCCGGCTGGCCGGTTCCGGCATCACCTCGGACGGGTACGACATCGTGCAGCCGCACCCCGAGGGTGCCGGAGCGATCCGGGCCATCGAGAAGGCCATCATCGACGCGGACGTCGCCAAGTCGGACATCGTGCACGTCAACGCGCACGCCACCTCGACCCCGGTGGGTGACCTGGCCGAGATCAAGGCCCTGCACCAGGCGCTGGGCGACCACCCGGTGCTGACCGCTACCAAGTCCATGTCCGGGCACCTGCTCGGTGCCGCCGGTGCGCTGGAGTCGATCGCCACGATCCTGTCGATCCGGGACGGCCTGGTGCCCCCGACGATCAACCTGGACGACCCGGACGACGGTCTGGACCTCGACGTGGCCACCAACAAGGCCCGGGAGATGTCGATCGAGGCGGCGCTGAACAACTCGTTCGGCTTCGGCGGTCACAACGTGGCGCTGATCTTCACTCGCGTCTGACCCGTCTCACCGTCACCCCTGTCGTCGCCGTCATGGCGACGGCAGGGGTTTCGTGTTGGCCCGCCCCGCCGGTCGCAAGCGCTGACGAACTTGACGGCGACGGACACTTTCGCTTTTGTTAAGCGCTTCGATAGATCAACAGCGGGGAGTGGACATCGTGGGACGATCCCGGTTCGTGCTGGCGGCGCTGGCCATCGGGCTGCTCGCCGGCTGCGGCGGCGGTGAGCAGACCGACTCCGGCGAGCAGCCCGGCGGCAGCGCGACGGGTGCGCCATGGCACGACGAGGTGGCCTCGGCCACGGCGAGCGGAAAGGTCGGCGCCGGTGCGCCCTGTCCGCTGCCGGTGACCTTCGAGCTGGCCGACGGGTGGCGGGCGAAAGAGATCAAGACCGCCGACCCCGGCGACGAGGTGGCCGCCGCCGTGGCCGAGGCGTTGACCCGACGCGGCGGCTCGACCGTGCGCTGCGAGGTGGACGGCCGCGCTGTCGTGTCGGGCTTCCTGCGGGTGTGGACGGCCGATGACGCGGACCTCCCGGTCCGGCAGGCGTTGGAGGCGTTCGTCGCTGCCGACGGGAAGGTGACCGATCCGCAGTACCGCCAGACCCAGGTCGGCGGCCTGGAGGTGGTCGAGGCTAGTTGGCTGAGCCATCGGGAGTTGCTCGACGAGGACATCCGGGAGTGGGCGCTGGCGGTCCGGACCGGTGCGGCGACGGTGCTGTTGGAGGCCAGCAGCACGAGCTTCGGTGACCCCCTCGACGTGCTGCCCGCGTACCGGCTGGCCCGCGACACGCTGACCGCAGCCCCCTGACCGCAGCGCCCGGCCGGATCGTGGCGTCAGCCGGCGCAGGTGGTGGCGGGTAGTCCGGAGACCTTGACCGGGGATCGCCCCTGGGGTCGGGCCTTGCCGGCAAGCACCTCGGCCAGGGCCTCCATCGCGGCCCGGCTCGACGAGTAGGTGGCCAGCAGGGTCGGTGACTTCGCCTGACCGAGCACGTACGGGGTGTCCATGGCGACCGTGACCGCCGCGTCGGCCCGCAGGTCCCCGGCCCGGTCGCCGTACCCGACCAGGTGGACGATCGTGCCGCCGCTGGGCACCACCGGCACCCCGGCCTCGGTCAGCGCCTTGGTCAGGGCGGCCCGGGTGTGTGCCCGGCCGTCGGAGGAGGTCACCGTGACCGGTCCGGGTATCACGGCCTGGTCGCACCGGCCGCGCAGCACGGTCACCGCGGCGGCGGCCAGGGCCCGTGCCGCCGCCCGGTGCTCCGGGGTGGCCAGGGCGGACAGCTCCGGTGCGGGAGCCCCGGACAGGGTGAACTTCATGGTCAACACCCGGGTGACGGCCTCGACCAGTCGGGCCCGGGGCAGCGAGCCGTCCCGCAGGGCCGCCAGCAGCCCGTCGTAGGCCTGGCTCACGTTCGGTGGCATGAGGATCAGGTCGTTGCCGGCCTTCAGGGCGCGTACCGCGGCCTCCCCCGGCCCCCAGCGGCGGGCCGGGGGCATGTTCATGCCGTCGGTGATCACCACTCCCTGGAAGCCGAGTTCCCCGCGCAGCACCTCGGTGAGCAGCTTGTGCGAGAAGGTCGCCGGCACCCCGGGGTCCACGGAGCGGACGTCCAGGTGGGCGGACATCACGGCCAACGCCCCGGCCTCGATGCCGGCGGTGAAGGGGGGCCACGCCTGCGCCGCCAGCTTCTTGCGGGACTGGCTCAGCACGGGCAGGTCCCGGTGGGAGTCCTCCGCGCTGTGCCCGTGCCCGGGGAAGTGCTTGACGGTGGCGGCCACCCCGGCCGCCTGTAGCCCGCGTACCGCCCCGCCGACCTGCGCCGCCGCCCGTTGCGGGTCCGCGCCGAAGGACCGGGACCCGATCACCGCGCTGCGGGTGACCAGCACGTCGGCGACCGGCGCGAAGTCGACATTGATCCCCATCGCCGCCAGTTCGGTGCCGGCGACCCGCCAGGCCGCCTCGGTCAGGTCGGGATCACCGGCGGCCCCGGCGGCCAGGGCGCTGGGCAGCATGGTCACCCCTTCGGTGACCCGGGTGACCACCCCGTACTCCTGGTCGGTGCCGATCAGCAGGGGTGCCGGGGCGGCGGCCAGCTTGCCGGCGGCCTCGCGCAGCCCGGTGGTCAACTCCCGGACCTGCTTCGGGTTGTCGACGTTGGTGGTCGGCTGGTTGCCCTGGGTGGGATCGTCCGCGCTGAAGCCGACCAGGATCAGCCCGCCCAGCCGGTACTTCTCGATCATCTCGGCCGGGGTGTCCACCCCGGCCAGGGCCCGGTTGCCGGCCGCCGATCCGGCCGACACCTTGGTGGCCCGGTCGCCGTACGCATAGGGCATGAGCACCTGACCGACCAGGTCCTCGTCGGTGAGTTCGGCTACCAGGGCGGCGGCCCGGGCCGCCGGGTCCAGGCTCGCCGACGGCGCCGGCCCGCTGGACGAGGGCGCCGGTTCGGTCGAGCCGGGCGGGACCTCCACGCCGGGGCCCTGCCCGGGGTCGGAGCAGCCGGCCGCGAACAGCATGGTCACCGCGAGGAGCACGGCGACGACACGCCGAGGGGTAGTCGACACGCGGCCCATCCCACCAGGTGACCGGGGAGCGGGCAACTCGGCCTGGCCAGGACCGGCCGCCGGCGGACTTCCGCACCGCCGGCGGTCGGGGCCGGGCTCAGCCGACCCGGGTGAGCAGGGTCACCGGGGCACCGTCTCCGGCGTAGCGGTACGGCTCCAGTTCGGCGTCCCAGGCGGTGCCGAGCGCCCGGTCCAGGGCGTGCGCCAGGGCCTCGGGTCCCCGGGCGGAGGCCATGATGCTGCGCAGTCGGTCCTCGCCGAGTTGAATGTCACCGGCCGCGCCCACGGTGGCCCGGAACAGGCCGCGACCGGGGACGTGCATGAAGCGTTCACCGTCGGCACCCGGACTGGGTTCCTCGGTGACCTCGAAACGGATCATGGGCCACTGCCGGAGGGCAGCAGCCAGCTCGGCGCCCGTTCCGGGGCGACCGGACCAGCCGCATTCGGCTCGGCGGGCGCCGGGGTCGACGGGCTGGGCCGTCCATTGCAGGTTGACCGGCGCGGCAAGGACGCGCGCGATCGCCCACTCGACGTGTGAGCACACGGCGAGCGGGGTCGAATGGACGTATACGACGCCACGCGTTGGCACGGTGACCTCCCGGAGAGCGAGGTGCGTCTTCCCCTACGACCTCGCCCGCATCCGGGTGCTTGTTGCACACATGATGACTGGTGTGACGGATGGTGCGCCAGGGAATCGGCAAATCCGCCGGTCGGAATAGTCGAACCGGGGGCCGTGGTTCCATCTCGTGACGCCGTGATGACCAGCCGGGATCGCGGGTCGTGTACAGTTCCATCGGCGGCCTGTGCCGCGTAAGCCTCTCGTGGGGTCACCCATCGGGTGCCGCCCCGCAACAGCCCCCGGACGTTCCGTCCTCCGTACGTCTTGCAAGGAGTACCTCCGTGGCGAGCAACACCTCTAAGACCGCGCGCGCGTCAGTCCGGGCCGGCCAGGCTGGCCAGGGTGGCGCCCTCAGCGTGCTGGGCGAGTTCAAGTACCTGATCCCGCTCAACGGCGGCAAGCACGCCTACGTGCGGAACCTGACCAACGGCAAGACCGTGCACCTGCGCACCGACTCCGAGGCCTTCGTCGAGGAGATCCGGGTGCTGGCCGCCGCCGGGCACGCCGCCAAGATCCGGGCGGAGATCAACAACCTCAACGCCACCCACCCGGGCGACGGCTGGGACGCCGCCGAGAAGCGCCTGGTCGAGGCCGGTGTCTTCGAGGGCTGAGTCCCCTCACGTACCACCACGAAACGCCCGTCCGGTCTGCCGGCGGGCGTTTCGTCGTCTCCGGGGTCGGGCCCGTCCCGCCTCAGCCCGGTCGGCACCTTCTCAGCATCGTGGTTGGCGTGGTGTCATGGCGGGTAGCCGGTGTTACCACCGGGTATCCCCGGTGTCACGCAGCCACGCGGGCCTTGGGGGAGGTGGCGATGCCAGAGCGGGTCGAGGTACGAACTCCTGACGACGTACGCCTGCACGTGGAAGTCAGCGGGCCGGCGGAGGCCGAGGTCACCGCGGTGCTGGTGCACGGTTGGACCCTGGACGGCCGGAGCTGGCACCGACAGGTGGCGGCCCTGCGGGAGAACCACCCCTCGGTGCGGGTGGTCACCTACGACGCCCGCGGGCACGGCAGGTCCAGTTGCATGGCCCTGCCCACGGCCACCCTGGCCCAACTCGGTGACGACCTGGCGGCGGTGCTGGACGCGGTGTCACCCACCGGCCCGGTGATGCTCGTCGGCCACTCCATGGGCGGCATGACGATCATGGAGTACGCCCACCGGCATCCCGAGCACTTCGCGGGACAGATCGCCGGTCTGGTCTTCGTCTCCACCACCGCCGAGGGGCACACCCACACCGTCTACGGCCTGTCGCCCCGGATCACCCGGATCATCCGGTTGGCGGAGACCACCGGGGCCGGGGTGCTGGCCCGCTGCGGCTCCTGGCGGCCGCCCCGCCCCCTGCTGCGGGCCTTGCAGCCCAGCATCCGCTGGATGCTCTTCGGCGAGCGCTGTGACCCCTCGGACATCCGCCTGGTCACCTCGGCGGTGGCCCGTGCCTCGCTGCGCTCGATCGGCGGGTTCCGGGCCTCGATCGGTGACCAGCACCGGCTGGAGACCCTGGCCGCGTTGGCGCACCTGCCGGCCGCCGCCCTGGTCGGGGACAAGGACCGGCTGACCCCACCGCCCTGCGCGGAGTCGATCGCCGAGGCCCTGTCCGCGACCGAACTGGTGGTGTGCCCGGGGGCCGGCCACATGCTGATGATGGAACGCCCCGAGGAGGTCAACGAGGCCCTGTCCGGCGTACTGCGTCGGGTCCTGGGCGCCAGTTCCGTCCCGGGTTGTTGACAAAGGTCCCCTGCCCGAGAAGGTGCCCTTCCCTGCCCGTGGCGGGTGGGGCGTAATCTCGTGCGGTTGGCCGGGCGGCGGGACGAGGAGCACGAGCGGTGGATCAGAGCACCCTGGATCAGGAGATCGCCGTCGAGCAACGGCATCTCGACCGGGTGTACGCGCGACTGGCCGAGCTGCGGCGCGCGGCCGTCATCGCGGAGCGGGACGGCTACCGGCTGGCCCGGGTCGGCAACTTCGGCGCCCTGGTGGAACGCGACGCGATGGTCTTCCACGCCGCGCAGCGACGTCACCTGCTCGACGCGGAGTACGAGGGGCTGGTCTTCGGCCGGCTGGACCTGCGGGACGGCCAGGTGCTCTACGTCGGGCGGCTCGGCATCCGTGACGAGGACGCCAGCACCCTGGTGGTCGACTGGCGCGCCCCGGCCGCCGCGGCCTTCTACCAGGCGACCCCGGCCGAGCCCCTCGGGGTGGTGCGGCGCCGGACCATCCAGTCCAGCGGGGAACGGGTCACCCGGATCGAGGACGACCTGCTCGACCCGGACGCCGCACCGGCGGAGATGCCGGTGGTGGGCGACGGGGCCCTGCTGGCCACCCTGTCCCGGACCACCGGTCGGGGGATGCGCGACATCGTCGCGACCATTCAACGGGAGCAGGACGAGGCGATCCGCTCCCCCGCCTCCGGGGTCACCCTGGTCTCCGGCGGCCCGGGTACCGGCAAGACCGCGGTGGCCCTGCACCGTGCCGCGTACCTGCTCTACGCCGACCGCAGCCGGTACGCCGGGGGCGGCATCCTGGTCCTCGGCCCCTCCTCGGTCTTCGTCTCCTACATCGCCTCGGTGCTGCCGTCGCTGGGCGAGGACGCGGCCACCCTGCACTCCCTGGGCAGCCTCTTCCCCGGGGTGACGGCCACCCGGACCGACCCGCCCCGGGTGGCCACGATCAAGGGCTCGTTGCGGATGCGGCGGGTCCTGGAACGGGCCGTCCGGGATCCCGCTCCGGGGGTACCCACCCAGTTGCGACTGCTGTACCGGGGACAGTTGCTGCAACTGGACCGGGCGGAGCTGAACGCGATCTGGAACCGGGCGCTGCCGCGCGGCGCCCGCCGCAACGAGGTGCGCCGGGCCGGCTTCGACGGGGTACTGGCCGCGCTCTGGGCTCAGGCCCGTCGACTGGGCATCGGCGGGCTGCCCGAGCAGCGCGCCTTCGAGGACGAACTGATCGACCGCCCCGACTTCCGGGAGTTCCTCAAGGCCTGGTGGCCCCGGCTGCATCCCCGGCACGTACTCGGCTGGCTGGCCGACCACGAGCGGCTGCGTCGGTACGCCGGGGGCATCCTGTCCGGCGCAGAGATCCGGCTGCTGGCCGAGGCGTACCAGGGGCTGGCCACGGAGGGTCCGACGGTCGCCGACGCCGCCCTGCTGGACGAACTCGACACCCTGCTCGGTAAGCCGATGCGCCCGGCCCGGGCCAAGCGGGACCCTTTCCAGTTGGCCGGCGGGGTCCGGGAGTTGAGCACCTTCGCCGATCGGCAGCGGGCCGCCCGGCAGGCCGCCCGCGAGCGCCCGGAGGACTACCGGGACTACGCCCATGTGGTGGTCGACGAGGCGCAGGACGTCTCGCCGATGCAGTGGCGGATGATCGGCCGGCGGGGTCGGCTGGCCTCCTGGACGGTGGTGGGCGACCCGGCGCAGACCGCCTGGACGGGAGATCCCCAGGAGTTAACCCGCGCCCGGGACAAGGCCCTGGGACGGCGTCCGCGCCACCTGTTCACCCTGACCACGAACTACCGCAACTCGGCGGAGATCTTCGCGGTGGCGGCCGAGGAGATCCGTCGGGTGTACCCGGACCTGCCGCTGCCCACAGCGGTCCGCTCCACCGGGGTGGAGCCGATTCGACTGGTGGTGTCGGCGGCCGAGTTGGCCGGCCGGGTGGTGTCGGCCGCGCGCACCCTGCTGGACGAGGTCGAGGGCACCGTCGGGGTGATCACTCCGGTGCCCCGGCGGGCGGAGGTGGCGGGCTGGCTCGGCGGCCTGGGCGGCGATCGTCTCCAGGTGGTGACGAGCCTGGAGGCCAAGGGCATGGAGTACGACGGGGTGGTGCTGGTCGCCCCGAGCGAGATCCGGGCGGTGCCGGACTCCGGGGTACGCACCCTCTATGTCGCGCTGTCCCGAGCCACCCAACGGCTGACCACCATCGACTTCGGCTGAGCCCGCCCGGACACGCTGGGTACGGACACCCCGGTGACTGGTGTCACCAAGCGGGCATATTCGACACTTATGTCTGATTCTATGGTGAGCAGACGAATACCACGAGTCACACCGGCTGCACAGGTAACGGCAGTCCCGGTAGGCTCGGCTCCGGCCTCCGCCAGGCGGCACCCACCGGTGCCGGCGGTGGCCGCCGCTCAATCGCCCGCGAGGGCGAGCCGGGGAACCATGTTTTTCTGGGGTGCATCCGCGCACGCGCGGTAGGGATCTTCCGTCCCGAACCCGTCAGCTAACCCGGTCGGCGGCTGACGGAAGGACATGTGCATGCCAACAGTGGCAACCGCTAGACCGGCCGCCCGCACGGCGGCCCTGATCTGCGCGGCGCTCGCCCTGGCCGTGGGGGCCGCGCTGCTTCCCGGCCCCGCCGCAGCGGCGCCCGGCGATGTCGGCGACGAAGGCGGCACCCCGGCGCTGCGGGCCCAGTTGGAGGCGGCCAGCAAGGGGTACCTCGACGCCAAGGCCGCCCTGGACCGTTCGGTCAAGCGGCAGAAGCAGCTGGCCGGCCAGCTCACCGCCACCGAGAGCCAGCTCGCCGAACGCGGCAGCAAGGTGGCCGAGATCGCGGCCCAGGCCTACCGCTCCGGTCGGCTCAGCGCGGCGTCGGCCCTGCTCAACAGCGCCTCCCCGGCCGGCTTCATGGACCGGGCGGCGGCCCTGGACGCGGTGGCCGCCAACGAGGAGCGCGCCCTGGGTGAGCTGCGGGCCACCCGCGACGAGGTCAGCCGGACCAAGCAGGCGCTGGACCGGGAGGTCCAGGAGCAGCGCAAGCAGGTCGCGGTGATGGCCAAGCGCAAGGATCAGGCCGAGCGGGCCCTGACCGTGGCCAACGAGCGGGCCGAGGCCGCCCAGCGGGCCGAGCGGGCACCGACCCGGGCCGGTGGATCCAGCCCCCGGGCCGCCCCCGCGCCCCGCAACGCGAACGGCTCGTGGCCGGCGGAGTCGTGCACTGTCAACGACCCCACCCCGGCCAACGGCTGCATCACCCCGCGTACGCTGCACGCCCTCAAGCAGGCCAAGTCGGCCGGGTTCACCCGGTACGTCTCCTGCTACCGGTCGGGCGGCTCCGGCGAGCACCCCAAGGGCCGGGCCTGCGACTTCGCGGCGCAGAAGAACGGCTTCGGTGGGGCCGCCACCGGCGGTGACCGAACCTACGGCAACAACCTGGCGGCCTACTTCGTCAACAACGCCGACCGGCTCGCCGTGCTCTACGTGATCTGGTACAAGCAGATCTGGCTGCCCAGCAGCGGCTGGAAGACCTACAGCGGCGCGCGGGGCGATCCGTCCAGCGACCACACCAACCACGTACACCTGTCGGTGTACTGACCGATCCTCGCCACGACGCCGGGTGGGCATCCCCACCCGGCGTCGTCGTGTCCGCCCCGGCCGCTCGAAGATCCCTGTCCCCCGCCCGTCGCCGCGCGGGAATCCGCCACCTTGGTTACCGTCGAGGGTGAAGTGGACATTTCGCCACGAGGGGGCAGTGCATGAGGCAATCCACCATCCGGTTCACCCGGCCCGACAACCGCGGGTGGCTCCGGTGACCGGGCACGTCATGGTCTTCGCGCCCACGCCGCTGCTGACCGTCACCGTCGACCAGCCCAACGACACCCCGGAGCTGCACCTGCACCCCGGCGGGCAGGGGGTCTGGCAGGCCCGGATGGTGCTGTCCCTCGGTGTCGAGGTGGTGCTCTGCACCACCCTGGGCGGCGAGATCGGGCAGGTGCTGGAGCCGTTGCTGGTCAGCGAAGGGGTGGAACTCAAGGTCGTGGCCCGCGACTCCGGCGGCAGCGGGGGGTACGTGCACGACCGCCGGGAGGGCAGCCGGCGGGAGATCATCGACGTGCCCGGTCAGCCGTTGAGCCGCCACGAGTTGGACGAGCTGTACAACCTGGCCCTCAGCGAGGGACTGCGAGCGGCGGTGTGCGTGTTGAGCGGCCCCAATCACCCCAGCCTGGTACCGCCGGACCTGTACCGCCGCTTCGCGGCCGATCTGTGCGCCAACGGCAGCCCGGTGGTGGTCGACCTCAGCGGCGAACACCTGACGGCCGTCCTGGACAGCGGGGTGTTCTTCCTCAAGGTCAGCCACGAGGAGTTGATCGCGGACGGGCGGGCCGCCGGTGAGGATCAGGATCAGCTCATCACCGCCCTGTACGACCTGCACACCGCCGGCGCGGACAACGTGCTGGTCAGCCGGGCCGACAAACCGGCCCTGACCCTGCTCGACGGCGAGGTGTTCGAGGTACGGATGCCCCGGTTGGAGGCGGCCGACCCGCGGGGCGCGGGGGACTCGATGACCGCCGGGGTGGCGGCCGTGGTGGCCCGGGGCGGCGACATCCGTACCGCGATCCGCACCGGGGCTGCGGCCGGCGCGCTGAATGTCACCCGGCACGGGCTGGGCACCGGACGACTGGATTCGATCACCGGTCTGGTCGACCGGGTCGAGTTGGTGCCGGCCGGCAACCGGCCGCAGTTCCGCACCACCCCGGACGAGTGGGCCCACCGGGCAGGCGGCCGATGACCCTGCGGGTACTGATCACCAATGACGACGGGATCTCCGCCCCCGGCCTCCACTCGCTGGCCCGAGCCGCGGTCGCCCGGGGCCTGGAGGTGGTGGTGGCCGCCCCCTTCGAGGAGGCCAGCGGCACCAGCGCCGCGATGCGGGCGGTGGAGGAGGAGGGCAGGGTGGTGGTCCACGACCATCCCCTGCCGGAATTGGCGACCACCCCGGCGTTCGCGGTGGGGGGTTCTCCCGGGTTCATCGCCCTGATCGCCGTGCACGGTGCCTTCGGGCCACCCCCGCAGGTGCTGCTGTCCGGAATCAATCGGGGCGCCAATGCCGGCCGGGCGGTGCTGCACTCCGGCACGGTGGGCGCGGCCTTCACCGCGGTGGCCAACGGTTGCCCGGCGATGGCGGTGTCCCTGGACGTGCTCTCGGCCGGTGAGGCTACCGCCGCCAGCGGGGGTGCGGCGGTGGCCGAAGCCGCCCGGGTACGCGATGTCGACCGACACTGGGACACGGCCGCCCGGGTAGCCCTGGACCTGCTGCCTCGGCTGCTCACCGGACAGGTGGCGAGCGTGCTCAACGTCAACGCACCGGATCTGCCCTTCGGGCGGCTGCGTGGGATACGCCGGGGCACCCTGGCCACCTTCGGTCAGGTGCAGATGACGGTCGCCGAATCCGGTCAGGGATTCGTGCGTACCTCGCTGGAGCAGCCCGGTCAGGCGGTGCAGCCCGGCACCGACCTGGCCCTGCTGGCCGAGGGTTACGCCTCGGTAACGGCCATCCGGGCCCTCACCGAGGCGACCGATATTGATCTGTCAGGTCTGGATCCCGACTGAGGGCCTCAGGCCCCCGGCAGGACCTCGGGTGTCGCGGCGGCCCCCGCGTAGTACGGCTCGGGGGCACCGAACAGACCGAGCAGGCCGGTCACCCAGAGTTGCCGGTGCACGAACCGGCTCGGCTCGGTGACGACCAACTTCACACCACTGACCTCGGCGGTCTGGAATCCGGCGACCATCGCGCTGATGCCCACCGAGTCGATGAAGGTGACCAGCCGCATGTTGAGCTCGATCCGGGCCGGCCGCCCCTTGGCCAGCACCTCGGCAATGGCCTCTTTCACCTCGTACGCGGTGTCGACGTCGATCTCCCCTCGGGGGGCGATCTCGATGACACCACCAGGCCGAACCGTCTGAAGGATCGACAGGCTCACGCGAGCACCTCCACTCGCCCGTACGACGGGCGCCTCATCAGTACGCGGGCCGCGACCGAGAGTATTCCTCCAACGGCCTCGGTCGCCACCCCTCGGGATGAGCAATTCGCGGACAGGGGCATCTCACGTCCCCTTCGTCCGGAATTTTCATGTCCTATCACTCGACGCGCTGGCCGCCAGTCCACGTCGCGCGCCAGCCCACGCCGCCGAACCAGGGTAGCGGGCCGACGCCAACGGTTTCGATATCCGGCGCGCCGAGGCGACCTCCCGAGGGCCTGCACCCCTGGTGGCAGGCCTGCGACCAGGGGCTGGATGTGCCTAGCATCACGATTGACCGTTTCCGCGTGCCTCGGCGGGGTGCGGGAGGTAGGGGAACCCGAGGATCATCTCGTCGTGGTTTGCGCCGATAGCGGACGGGGCACAGCCTCGGCAGGCGCACCCCGCCGCACGCCGGGCAAGCCGCCGAGGAGGTCTCCTGCGGGCACCTGCCTCGGCACCGTCGAGGAGGAAACCACATGTTCGGAACCAACCTGCTGGACCGCCGCAGCAAGCCGGAGCGGATCGCGGATGACGCCTGGCACCACCTCGTGTCGGCGATGAACACCGCGGGTGACACGCTCCGCGACACCACCCGCTCCGCCCGGCACACCTCCATGGGGCTGGCCGACGACGCCGGGGACCTGGTGGGTTCGGCCGCCGAGGAGGCCCGCCGCCGGGCCACCCGGGCCTTCGACGCCCTGGCCGGTCGCAGCCCCGCCCTGCCGTGGACCTTGCTGATCGGCGCGGCCCTGGTCGGTGCGGCCATCGGCTGGGCCGCCGGAACGGCCGCGCGGGCCGCCGGCAGCCAGGACCGGTCCGTGGACGACATCGAGTTCGTCGATGTCGAGCGCCCGGACTCCCCCACCACGACCGACCGCTGACCGAGGGCCGCACCTCCCGCCCGCGTCATGGTGACGGGCCCCGCCCGACCGGCCAGGTCGGACGGGGCCCGCTGCGCTGACCGGGTGTGGACGGTCAGCGAGTGGTGCAGGTGATGGTCGTCGGTGGATCGTTGGCCCCGGAGGTGCCGGCCAGGAAACCGGCCGTGGCGGTGGCGCCGGGGGCCAGCGCGCCGTTGTAACCGGCGTCGCGCAGGGACACGGTCGCCCCGGTCTGGGTGTGGGTGCCACCCCAGGCCTGGCTGATCCGCTGCCCACTCGGGAAGGTCCAGCTCAGGGTCCAGCCGCTGATCGGGGCCGGGCCGGCGTTGCGTACCACCAACTCGCCCTGGAAACCCCCCGGCCACTGCCCGACCAGGTGGTAGGTGGCCGAGCAGCCGCCCGTCGGCGGCGGGGTGGTCGGGGACGGGGACGGGCTGGTGGGCGTCGGGGACGGGGACGAACCGCTGGGCGACGGCGGCGGGGTGGTCGGGCCCGGGGAAGGGCTCGTCGGGGTCGGGGTGGGATCACCACCGACCCGGTCCGCGACCAGGATTCCCCGCCCGTTGGTGCCGAGGTAGACCCGCCCGTAGATCCGGGGATCGCCGGTGAGGGCGTCACCGGCGTTGCCGTACTGGTGCTGGTCGTCGTTGATGCGTACCCAGGTGGCGCCGGTGTCGTCGGAGCGGTGCACCCCGTGCTGGCCGTCGACCGTGCCGAACAGGTAGAGGGCCGGGTAGGTCCGCCCGGGGGCCGCCCGACCGAAGCCGATGTTGCCCGCGCTGTCGACGCTGGCCGATCTGGTGAAGGTAGCTCCGGAATCGGTGGACCGCCACAGCCCACCCTGCCCAGCCAGCCACAGTTCGCCCTCCTTACCGGGCAGGGCCTTGAACCGTACGTTTCCGGTGGTGGGCAGCCCGGTCGCGGCGGACGCGGTGAAGCTGACCCCACCGTTGGTGCTCACATAGAACCGGCCGGCACTGAATCCGTAGAACCTGCTCGGGTTCACCCGGTCGGATTCCACGATGGCGTTGGCCGGGATGCCGGTGGAGGCGGTCCATGAGTTTCCGAAGCCGACCGAGTGGACGACCCGCTGCCCCTCGTCCCCGGGGGCCCAGACGAATCGGCTGCCGTCGGCGGCAGCGGCGACCGTGCCACCCCGGTTGACCCCGGCGGGTTCGCTGCCCTGGAACCAGTTCGCTCCGCCGTCGGTGGAGAAGGCGACATGACTGTCGCCCGGCCGGTCGGCGTCGGTGAAGTCGCCGGCGCGGACCATCACCGAGGGGTTGGCCTCGGCGTAGTCGAGGCTGGTGGTGCTGGTGAAGACCGGCTGGGTGAACATCATCGCCGGTACGGAGTCGAGATCGGTGTGCCGGAAACCGCCGATGTCGCCGAGCGCGCTGACCAGGGGTGCGCCCGAGGGCGGGCTGATCAGGTCGAGCACGGCGGTCTCCTCCAGGCCCTTGACCATCGGCCGGATGGTGATGGTGCCGCCGGTGTCCCACCGGGTCAGGTCGGTGCTGCCGTAGATGGTCGCGCCGGTGCCGTACATGAACCGGTCCGAGTCGTGCGGGTCGATGTCGACGGACTCGTTCATCCAGCCCAGCTTCGGTGTCTCCTCCGGGGGCTGGGGGTTGGCCCCGAAGGTCAGCCACGGCACGGAACTGATGTCCATGGTGTACTTCTTGACCCGCTGGGGGTAGCTGCCCCAGTCCCAGATCCGGCTCCAGGTGGCACCCCCGTCGGTGCTGCGCCAGAAGATCGCGTCCGGCCACCAGGAGATCTGGGTGGCCACCATCAGGGTGTTCGGATTCTGCCGGTCGATGGTCAGTCCGCTGTAGCCGAAGTAGGCGTCGGCGCTGCTCGAGGGCACCGGACTGATCTGGGTCCAGGTGTCGGTGGACCGGGTGAACTTCCAGACGTCACCCTTGCCGCCGTCGTACGGCCCGCCGGTGTCGCTGGTGGCGATGTAGAGGTGGCCGCCGACATGATCGACCACTCCCTTGTGGGCCAGGTATCCGGTGGGCTGCCCCGGGATCCGCTCCCAGGTGCTGCCACCGTTCGTGCTGCGATAGACCGGGTTCTGCTTGTCGGCCACCCCGACGTAGATGGTCTGGGTGAGGTTGCCGGCCGTACCGGTGGACTTGTCGAAGCTGACCCAGGTCAGGCCCTGGTTCTGGGACTGGTAGCCGCTGCTGTCGTTCGGGTCGGCTACGTAGTTGCCGACATTGGGGAAGCCGGTCACCTTGGCGAAGGTGGCGCCGTGGTCGGTGCTGCGCCACAGGCCGTTGCCGCCCTCGGCGGCGTAGTAGACGACACTGTTGCGGTTGGGGTCCACGGCCAGCCGCTCCCCCATGCCCCGGCCGGGCATGTTGCCGCCATTCTTGAACGGCAGCTCGAACGCCTGCCAGGTGTCGCCCTTGTCCGTGGAGCGCAGGATCGCGCCGTTGTTCGGGTCCCAGTCGTTGGTGTACATGCCCACCGCGGCGTACACCCGGTTGGTCTGTACCGGGTCGGTGGCCAGGCTGACCACCCCGTTCCAGCCCCAGCGGTCCTCGCCCACCCAGTCCAGCAACGGGATCCAGGATTGGGAGGACTGATCCCACCGGTACGCCCCGCCGATGTCCGTCCGGGCGTAGATCAGGTTCCGCTCGGTGGGGTTGAAGATGATGCCGGGTACGAAGCCGCCGCCATCGATCCGGACGTTGCGCCAGTCGTACGCCTCCGTGGCGGCCTTTTCGGCCGGAGCCGAGGAGGCGGCAAGCGGCAACGCCACCACCGCCGTGACGGCGACCAGGGCGGCCACCACCGCACTGACGAAACTTCTCCGCATCTGGGTTCCTCTCGGGGGGCAGACACCCCACACACCCCGTGTCGGGGTCAGGCTGGACGCACAGGGAAAACCCGTCGGAGCTGCCCTGGCTCCGGCACCGGCGCGACGGCTCCCGCACCCGAGGAATGCCTCAGCCTAACCCGTCATCGAGATCAATGGAAGCGCTCCCACGCAGATCTCCTCCCACCCGGGCGAGCCCCCCTCACCCACCCCACCACCAGGCTGACCCACGAACACGGCCCATCCCACCCACCTTGATCGACCCAGGAGGCGGGAGGGGTGCGGCCGGGTCGGTGAGGGGAGGAGTCGGGTGATGGGGAGTGTTTCGGAGGTTCAGCGCAGGGATCAGGAGATTCGAGCTGCGGTGCTCGACGAGCTGGGCTGGGAGCCTCGGGTGCAGCCGCAGGAGATCGGGGTGAGCGTGGTCGAGGGGGTGGTGACCCTGACCGGTCGGGTGGACAGCTACGCCGAGAAGTGGGCGGCGGAACGGGCGGCCCACCGGGTGGCCCAGGTGCGGGCGGTCGCCAACGACGTGGCCGTACGGCTGGTCACCGGGGCGGAGCCCGCCGATCCGGAGATCGCCAGGGCGGTCCAGCACGCCCTGCAGTGGCACGCCTTCGTACCGGTCGAGCAGCTGGATCTGACGGTCTCGCAGGGCTGGGTCACCCTGCACGGCGAGGTCGAATGGGAGTACCAGCGGCGGGCCGCGCTGGAGTCGGTCGAACGGCTCGACGGCGTACGGGGGGTCAGCAATGGCATCAGGGTGCGGCAGGCGGCGCTGCCCTGACCACCCCGGCCGGGTGACCCGCCCTCACCCGGCCGGGTAGCAGCCTGGCAGTCATGACCGATCAGCTGACCACCCCATTGCAGGTCACTGCGCGGCTCCGCACCCCCGTCACGGAACGCGATCACGTCCGAGGGCCGATGGACGCGCCGGTGACCATCGTCGAGTACGGCGACTACCAGTGCCCCTACTGCGGCCAGGCGCACGCCAACCTGCGCGAGCTGCTCCGGCAACGGTCCGACACCGTCCGCCTGGTCTACCGGCACTTCCCCATCGCGAACATGCACCCGTACGCCGAGATGGCCGCCGAGGCGGCCGAGGGCGCCGGGCGACGGGGGCGGTTCTGGGAGCTGCACGACTGGCTCTACGAGCACCAGGAGGAGTTGGACCCGGTGCACCTGATGCTCGGTGTGGAGCAGCTAGGGCTGCCCGTGGCCGAGGTGGAGGCGGAGACCGGACGGCAGGTCGGCGGCGACCGGATCCGGCGCGACTTCGTCGGCGGCATCCGCAGCGGGGTGGAGGCCACCCCCACCCTGTTCGTCAACGGCACCCGGCATGACGGGGACTTCGACCTGGCCACCCTGCTGGCCACGGTCGACGCCGCCGGCGACTGACCGGCCGTCCCGCCGCCCGCCCGCGAACCCGCACCGGATCTCTAGATGAGGTGTAGTTCGCGGGCGCGGCGGACCGCGTCGCGGCGGCGGGTGGCGTCGAGTTTGCGGTAGATGTTGCGTACGTGGGTCTTGACGGTGTTCACCGACACCGACAGTTCGGCAGCTATCTCCACATTGGACAGGATGCTCTGCAGGTAGCGCAGGATGGTCAGCTCCCGCTCGGTCAGGGGCTCGTCCAGAGCCGCCGCCACGGAGGTACCCGAGGTGGTCGATTCCGCCGAGGTGTCCACCGCCCGGACCAGGTCGCTGACCATCGGCCAGTGCGCCGTACCGGCGTCCAGGTGAGCGGCCAGCAGGTCCCGCAGGCCCGGCTCGGCCCGCAGGAAGGACCGACGATGACCGTCGGGGGCGGCCAGGTCGAGGGCCCGTTCCAGAATGCGCCCCGCCCGGCGGTGGTCGCCCTCGGTGGCCGCCAGCACCGCGTCCAGCAGCGCGGCGTCCAGGCGTACCGGCAGGGGCCAGTCGGCTGCCGTTTCGGCCGCCCAGTCCGGCAGCAGCCGGGCGGCGGCGTGCGGGTCACCGGCCCGCAGCTCCACCCGGGCCGCCGCCACCGCCAGCACGGCCGTGGACTCGTCCCGCCCGGGGGTGCTGACCTGCGCCATCGCACCGGCCGCCAGCTCACGGGCGGTGGCCAGGTCACCCCGGGCGGCGTGCAGCTCCAAGTCGGCGGCGAGCAGCCCGGCCGCCAACGGGCCGGTTCGCGGCGACCAGCACTCCCGGGCCGCCACGAGCAGGCGGTGCGCCTGCCCCAGGTCCCCCTCGTCCCGGCTCAGCAGGGACTGGCACCAGGCCGCCACCGCCCCGACCGGGGGGTCGCCGGTGGCCGCCGCGGCCAGGGTGAGGTTCGCCGCCGCCTCCGCCGGCTGGTCCCGGCACAGCGCCACCAACCCCAGGGCCAGGTACGCGTAGCCGCAGTCCAGCGGCGCCGACCAGCCCTGACAGGGGGGCAGGGCGAGGGCGGCACGGGCCATCTCCTCGGCCGCCCGCAGGTTGCCGCGCAGCGCCGCCAGCAGTGCCCCACGGCTGGCACAGACCAGCTCCGGGCGGAGTCGGCCGGCCACCCGGGCCGCCGACAACGCCCCCTCGAACCCCTGCGCCGCCTCGGTCAACTCCCCGGCCTCCAGGGCCAGCCGAGCCAACTCCGCGCCGGCCACCGCCGCCACGTCGGCACTGTCTGCGGTACGCGGCACACCGGCGGCGGGTTCCGGCGCGTCCAGGGCCCCCGGGGAGGCAGTGACGGCGGCACCCGCGTCCTGCGCGCCCGGAACACCCCCCTTGAAGGAACTGGTGGCGAGCAACCGGGTGGCGGCTGTGCGTACGGCCGCGGGGTTGTCGGTCAGCCGGGCCAGGGCGAGGTCTGCGGCGGCGGCCAGCCGGCGGTACCGGGTCCGGCGGGGCTCGGGGAGTCGGCGGGCGGGCTCGGCGGCCAGCCGCAGTCGGGTCTCGGCCGCCTCCCGGTCGCCGTGCAGGGCCCGCTCGACGGCGCAGGCCAGGGCGAGTTCCGGATCCCGGGTCACCGCCTCCGGCGGGGGTGCCGGGGGCGGCGGTCCGGATCGGTCCCCCCGGCCCGCCGGGACTAGTTCCGGCCATCGGGTGACGAACACGTCGACCGCGGTGATCCAGTCCTGCGCGGCCAGGGCGTGCCGCAGGGCCTCGGCCGGCCGACCGTTGTCGGCGTACCAGCCCTGGGCGTTTAGGTGCAGGTCACGCAGTTCCTCGGCGGACAGTCGAGCCAACTCGCGGTGCAGCAGGTCGGCCAGGAGGGGATGGCAGCGGTACCACGCCGGGCTGCCCCCGTCGTGGTGCAGCAACCCGGCGTCCTCGGCCAGAGCACTCAGCCGCTCCTCGACGGCCGGGTTCCCGGTCAGCGCGCCGGCCAGCCCGACGCAGACGGTGTCCGCCACCGCGGCCCGGCGCAGCAGCTCCCGGTCCTGCGGGGCCAGCCCGGCGAGCACCTCCTCGCGCAGGTAGCCGGCGATCTCCGGCTGGTCGGCCCCGAGCTGGTCGATCCATCGTTCCGGATCCGACTGCTGGCGCAGGGCCAGGGCGGCGATGCGCAGGGCCGCCGGCCAGCCCTCGGTCCGCTGCCGCAGCCGCCGTACCGCCGCCACCGGCACCGCCGCCCCGTGCGCGGTCAGCAGGTCGGCGATCTCGTCGCCGGTGAAGGCCAACTCCTCCCGGCCGATCTCGGTCAACTCACCGGCCAGCCGCAGTCGCTGCACCGCCAGGGGTGGGCCGTGACGCCCGGCCATCACCAGGCGCAGCCGCTGGTCCGTGTGCCGCAGCAGGAACTCCAGCCCGGTCACCGCCGCCGGATCGGTGACCCGGTGCAGGTCGTCCAGGATCAGCACCACCGGCTGTTCCCGGGCGGCCAGGGCGGCGGCCAGCACCTCCAACTCGTCCGGTCCGGGCGGCCGATCAGGGATCGGGGTCGCCGTCGGGTCCGCCTCGATGCTCGAGCGCAGGGCCGCCGCCAGGTAGGCCCAGAGCCGGTCCGCGTCGTCCCCGGCCTCGACGGAGACCCAGGCCGGTCCTGCCCCACCCGCCTGGGTGACCGCCTGCCGCCACGAGGCCAGCACCGTCGTCTTTCCCCAGCCTGCCGGGGCGCGCAGCAGGGTGACCGGTCGGGCCACGGCCTCGTCCAGCAGCCGGGCCAGCCGGGGGCGCAGCACCACCGGTTCGGGCAGGGCGGCCGGGGACAGCCGGGAGGCCAGCACGGGTGGAGCGCCCGGTACGGCGGTCCGGAGGTTTCTGCGGTCCTGCGCCATCCGGTCCCCCACCCCCACGGCCGTGTGTCCCCTCCCCCTGGGGTCCTGCGGCCGGCGGTTACCCGGCCCCGGGCGGTTCACCCCTTCGGGGGGAGCCGGGTTCACCCCGACCCCGGTCAGGGTGGAGATCGGCCGACGGAAGGGGTACCGGTGGGACGGGTGGGAACGGGCTTCGCGGTGCTCGGCGTCCTCGGTACGGCCACCCTGCGGGCCCTGCGCACCGCCCTGGGCCGTCGGCTGCGCGGCCGGACCGGTGCGCCCCCCGGAGGGACCCGGTCCTGGCAGGTGATCGCCATCGCCCGGCCGCCCGAGGAGGTGCTGCCGGCCGGGATCTGGCCGGAGCCGCTGCGTCGGCTGGACGGGGCCGTCCAGGTGGAGCTGCGCGGCCCGCCCGACGGGCGACGCACCGAACTGGCCGCCCGGCCGGTGGCCGACCCCACCGGGCTGGGTGCGCATCTGGTCGCAGACGACCCCCGGCTGGCGGTCCGGCACGCGTTGTGGCAGGCCAAGCAGCTGGCCGAGACCGGGGAGGTGCCGCCGACC
The DNA here is from genome assembly GCF_040643455.1 of Micromonospora sp. NPDC047134. Taxonomy (NCBI): domain Bacteria; kingdom Bacillati; phylum Actinomycetota; class Actinomycetes; order Micromonosporales; family Micromonosporaceae; genus Micromonospora; species Micromonospora sp. NPDC047134. The sequence continues at coordinate 35,002 of NZ_JBEYUI010000016.1, read as the reverse complement.
GGCCGCGCGGGCTGAGTGCGGACACGGCGGTAGCGAGCGGTTGACCGGGCGGCCTGGCATCATCGCGGGATGACGGCGGAGCGGGCGTACGACATCGTGTTGTTCGGGGCTACCGGCTTCACCGGCGGGCTGGCCGCCGAATACCTCGCCCGACACGCCCCACCCGGGCTGCGGTGGGCGATCGTCGGACGCAACCCGGACAAGCTGGCCGCCGTCCGTGACCGGCTGGCCGCGATCGACCCAGCCCTGGCCACCCTGCCCCTGCTCACCGCCGAGGTCACCGACCCGGGGTCGCTGCGGGCGGTGGCGGAGGCCGCCCGGGTGGTGGCCAGCACGGTAGGGCCGTACATCCGGCACGGGGAGCCGCTGGTGGCCGCCTGCGCCGCCGCCGGCACGGACTACCTGGACATCACCGGGGAACCGGAGTTCGTCGACCTGATGTACGTGCGCCACCACGCCGAGGCGGTACGCACCGGCGCCCGCCTGGTGCACGCCTGCGGGTTCGATTCCATCCCCCATGACCTGGGGGTCTGGTTCACCATCAAGCACCTGCCCGCCGAGGTGCCGATCACCGTGGACGGCTACGTACGCGCCGGTGGCCGGGTCTCCGCCGGCACCTACCACTCCGCGTTGACCGCCTTCTCGCGTACCGCCGAGACCGCCCGGGCGGCCCGCGAACGCCGCGCGGTGGAGCCCCGCCCGACCGGCCGCCAGGTGCGGGCCGTGCCCGGCAAGGTGGCCCGCTCCCGCGACCTGCCGGTCTGGGCGGTACCCCTGCCCACCATCGACCCCCAGGTGGTCCGCCGATCCGCCGCGGCCCGCCCGGAGTACGGCCCGGACTTCCGTTACCGACACTTCGCGGCGGTACGGCGACTGCCGACCGTGCTGGCCGCCGGTGCCGGTCTGGGGGCCCTGACCGCCCTGGTGAAACTGCCGCCGACCCGGCGATGGCTGCTCGGCCGACTCGCCTCCGGGCAGGGACCCAGCCCGGAGCAGCGGGCCAGGTCGTGGTTCCGGGTCCGGTTCGTCGGTCGCGGCGGCGACCGACGGGTGGTCACCGAGGTGGCCGGCGGAGATCCCGGGTACGACGAGACCGCGAAGATGCTCGCCGAGTCGGCCCTCTGCCTGGCCCTGGACGACCTGCCGCCCACCGCCGGGCAGGTCACCCCGGTAACCGCGATGGGCGACGCCCTGCTGCACCGCCTGACCGCCGCCGGCCTGACCTTCGAGGTCCTGGACGAAGGAAGGGCACCTTCTTAACGCCTGGTGTAGAGCAGGGGCCCCCTGTTAACACCCGACAGCGGCTTGACCCTCAAGCAGGTCGAGGGGGCACGATCTGAGGGGTGGACAGTGACCTGCGCAGCATCGGCGAGTTGGCTCGGGCCAGCGGACTGACGGTGAGCGCCCTGCGGTTCTACGACGCCGCCGGGGTGCTGGTGCCCGCCCGGGTCGACCCGGTGACCGGCTACCGCCGCTACACCCACGACCAGGTGGCGCCCGCCCGGCTGGTGGCCGGGCTACGCCGGGCCGGCATGCCGGTGGCCGAGATCGCCGAGGCGGTACGCGCCGAACCGGCCGTGGTGCACCGGCTCCTGGACACCCACCTGCGGCGGCTGGAGCAGGGGTTGGCCGACGCTCGTTGCGAGGTGTCCCGGATCCGGTCCCTGCTGCCGGCCGAGCGGCCCGCCACCCTGACCCGGCTGACCCTGACCGGTGCCGCGCTGGTCGCCGCCATGGACGCCGTACGGTTCGCCGTCGGCACCGACCCGGCGGTGCCGGGGTTGACCGGGGTGCTGTTCGAGGTGACCGGCACCGGCCTGGAACTGGTGGCCACCGACCGGCACCGGTTGGCGGTGGCGACGGCCGAGGCGGTGGTGCAGGGCCCGCCGGTGCGGACCCTGCTGCCCCTGGCGGCGGTGGAGGCCCTGCGCCGCCTGCTGGACACCCCCTCTCCCAATGGCCCGGAGCAGGGTGAGGTCGAGTTGGTCCTGTCCGCCTCGTCGCTGGTAGCCCGGGTGGCCGAGCAGGAACTGCGCGCCACCGCCCTGCCGGAGGAGTTTCCGGACTACCACGTGCTGCTGCCGCGCTCCGATGCCGCCCGGCGGGTTCCGGTCGACGCGGATTGGCTGGTCGCCGCGTTGCGGGCGGGCGGACCGACCCTCCTGCGGGAGTACGCCGGCCGGTCCTGGCCGGTGACCGTGCTCGGCCTGGGTACCCCGGACCGCCTCCGTCTGCTCGGCCCGGAGGACCTGACCGACGGCGGCGACCTGACCGACGGCGGCGACCGGGTCGGCGCGGACGGCACCGAACTGCGGGTCGGCGTCAACGGCGACTACCTGCTCGATGCGCTGGACGCGGCGGGCGGCCGGCACCTGACCCTGGAGCTCGACAGCCCGCTCACCCCGCTGACCATCCGCCGCCCGGACGACCAGGGCGCCTTCTCCATCCTGATGCCGATCCGCCTGTGAACGCTGACGCCTGATCCGCCTCGCGCTCTGATCCGCCGGTGAGCGCTGGACCGGTGGTGTGGGCGGGTGTGCCGGGCCGGTCGGGCCCGGATGGAGGAGGGTCGGGTGCGGGAGGCAGCACGGTCGGTGTCCGGCGGTAGCATCAGCGGGTCCGCCTGACCTGAAGGTACGGAGCAGCATGCTCGACATGGAGTTGATCCGTAAGGATCGCGACGCGGTGGCGACCGCGCTGGCCAAGCGGCTCGATGCCGCCGAGGTCGACCAGGCGCTGGACGAGATCCAGCACCTAGACCGGGAACGCCGCCGGCTGATCACCGAGATCGACGGGGAGCGGCAGCGTCGCAAGGCCGAGGCCCGGGCGTACGCGCAGGCCAAGCGGGCCGGTGTCGAGCCGCAGATGACCGACGAGGCCGGGCGCAAGCAGGTCGCCGAGTTGGAGGCCGAGCTCGACGAGGTGCAGTCCCGGCTGCGTACCGTGATGAGCGAGCTGCCCAACCTGCCCGCCGACGACGTGATCTCCGGTGGCAAGGAAGCCAACCGGGTGGTCAAGACCTTCGGTTCCCCGCCGGTCATCGAGAAGCTGCGAGACCATGTCGAGTTGAGCCGGATGCTGGGTCTGGTCGACCACGAGCGTGGGGTCAAGCTGGGCGGGTCGGGCTTCTGGATGTACACCGGGCTGGGCGCCCGGCTGGAGTGGGCGCTGATCAACTGGTTGATCGAGCGCAACATCGAGGCCGGGTACGAGTTCCTGCTCCCCCCGCACCTGCTGCTGGACACGGCCGGTTTCGCCGCCGGCCAGTTCCCCAAGTTCTACGACGACGTCTACCACCTGGACAAGCAGTCCGCCCCGCGTGGACAGTTCCTGCTGCCCACCGCGGAGACCGCGATCCTCGGGGCGTACCAGGACGAGATCCTGGACACCGCGAAGCTGCCGCTGCGGGTGTTCGCGTACACCCCCTGCTACCGGCGGGAGGCCGCCGGGTCCCATTCGGACGAGCGGGGTACGGTCCGCGGCCACCAGTTCAACAAGGTGGAGATCTTCCAGTTCACCCTGCCCGAGCAGGCCGAGGCCGCCCTGGAGCAGATGGTCACCCACGCGGAGAGCCTGGTCGAGGGGCTGGGGCTGCACTACCAGCGCAGTCTGCTGGCCGCCGGGGACTCCAGCGCTTCGATGCGCAAGACCCTAGACATCGAGGTGTGGATGCCGAGCACCGGCAAGTACAAGGAGGTCTCCTCGGTCTCCTGGGGCGGTGACTACCAGGCCCGCCGGGCGGCCATCCGCTACCGGGAGCCGGGCGGCAAGCAGACCCGCTTCGTCCACACCCTCAACGGTTCCGCCCTGGCCACCAGCCGGCTGTACCCGGCCATCCTGGAACAGTTCCAGCAGCCCGACGGCTCAGTCCTGGTCCCCGAGGTCCTCCGCGACCGCCTGGGCACCGACCGCCTGACCCCCCGCTAACCCCTCTCCCTCTCCCTCTTCCCCTCCCCGCGCCCTCGACCTCGACCTCTGCGGCGATCTTGCACTTTTGGTCGCTGAAACGTCCGCATCTGCCCCCTTTGTCGGGACAGAAAGTGCAAGATCGCGGGGGTCAGGGGGGCGGCGGAGGGGGGCCAGGGCCAGGCCGAAGGCACCGAACACCAGGACGTACCCGAGGGTCAGCGCGGCGGCGGTGAGCGCCCGCCGTACCGCGCCACCGCTGTCGGGAGCCCCGGCCACCAGCAGCGACAGGTACGCCGGCAGCATCGCGAAGCCGCACGGGTTGACCGCCCCGAGCATCCCCGCGGTCAACGCCAGCAGCAGGGTGGCCTCCATCAGCCGGGTCCCCCAAGCCGGTACGACCTCGGCATCAGGCGGCCAGGGCGGTGACCCGGCGGGTGAGGTCCTCCCCGTCCAGCCAACCCTTGTGGATCACCCGACCCTCCCGATCGATGATCACGAAGATGCTCTGTTCGGTGACCCCGAAGCGCCGCCAGAGCGCACCCTCCCGGTCATCGAGCTGCGGCACCGGCGCCAACTCGAACTCGCTGACGAAGTCGGTCATCGCCCGGTGTTCGCCCAGCCCGGCCACTCCGACGATCGGCACGGTGTCCCGGAACCCCGGGGCGATCTCGGCCACCGTCCAGGCCTGGCTGGCCGAGCGTCGCCGCCGGCCAGCCAGAGGCTGCCGGGCGGCTCTCAGGCCTTGGTCAGTCGCAGGGCCAGCTCCGGGCAGACCTTGACCGCCTTGGAGGCGCCCTCCCGCAGCCAGGTGGGCACGGGGGTGGGTGGGAAGGCCGGGTACCCGTTCTGGTCCAGCCGGATGAAGTCCGGTACCACGTGGGCGCAGAGGCCGTGACCGTCGCAGCGGGACCAGTCCAGGACCAGCTTCTGCGGGTCCGGGTCGGGGGCACCGGGCAGGCCCATCACGCCCTTGACCCGTCGCCCGCAGCCTTCTCCGGTGGTGTGCTTCTTCAGGTCCTCGGCGAAGACCTCCATCGCGGACAGGGCGAACCGGGAGGTGCCGTCCGGGTGGCTGCACGCGCCGCGTCCCTTGACGTCTCCGGCGGCGGCGCGGACGACCTCCACCGGGGCGCTGCCGGAGACCGCCAGGTCCACGGCGCGGGCCAGGTCCGGCAGCCCGCGCTTGCAGGGGCCGCACTGCCCGGCGGACTCCCCGGCCAGGTACCGCACCACCTGGGCGGCCTCGCCCAGCGGGCAGGTGTCGTTGGCCAGCGGGACGATGATGCCGGCGCCGAGGGTGCCGCCGACCGCGGCCAGCCCCTTGCGGGAGACCTCGGCCTTGTTCGCCGCCTCCCAGGTGATCCACTTGCCGTGGTAGCCGCCCATCAGGATGCCAGGCCCCTCGGGCACCTCGCAGAGTTCGAGGATCTCCCGCAGGGGGGTGCCGGCGGCGCATTCCACCACCGCGTGGCGTTTGGCCGCGCCGGTGATGCTCAGCAGCACCGTGCCGGGTTCGTCGTCCGTGCCCAGGGCTGCGTACTCGTACGGGCCCAGCCGGGCGGCGATGGCCAGTTGGGAGTACGTCTCGGCGTTGGACAGCAGGGTGGGCAGGTTGTTGACGCCGGAGTCACTGGACCGCTTCTTCGTACCGGGCGGGATGTGCGGCAGGCCGTTGATCCCGTTGACCAGGGCACCGCCCTCGCCGCTGATGAAGCGGTGCGGCACGGTGACCACACTGGTCGGCACCGGCATCCGGCGCTCCTCCAGCGCCTCCATCAGGGAGTCCCGGCCGATCAGGTCGTCGGCCACGCAGAGCACGATCTCCTCGGCGTCCAGGGCGAAGGCGGCCAGGGCGGCACCGTCGAGGATCAGGTGCGGCGCCCGGGTGAGGATGACCTTGTCCTTCCAGCTGGCCGGCTCACCCTCGGTGGCGTTGACCACCACCACCGGGGGCAGGTCCTGGCGCTCGCAGGACTCCAGCACCGCCCGCAGCTTCCGGGCGAACGGGAACCCGGCCCCGCCCTTGCCCTTGAGCTGGATGCCCTCGGCCAGCCGCAGCAGGGCCGACGGCTCCATCGGGCTGATCGGGCCGTGCACCATGTCGTGCGCCCGCAGGTCCAGGCGACCGAACTCGGCGAACCCGGCGGTGAGCCGTGGCTCGCCGATACAGGCGACCGGTGGCACGGTGGTGCGCATCGTCATCTGGCCTCCCCTCGCAGGCCGGCCCAGTAGGCCCCGTCTACCGAGTCCGGGTCGGCCCGGCGGCGACGCCGGCTGTCTCCGGCGGCCCGCTTAGCCCGCCGGGCGGCCAGGTCTACCAGGGTCGGGGTGTCGTCCTCGGCGACCTCCTCCGGGGCGTACCGCGCCGGGGGCCGCCAGTAGTCGGTCTCCGCCTCGGGCCCCTCGTCGTCGGCGCTGTGCCGCCCACCCCCGCTGCGCGGCGCCGCCGAGATCGGCGAACCGGAGATCGGCGAGCCCGAGATGGGGGAACCGGAGATCGGCGCGGTGGACTCCCAGCGGCGTGGGCTGTCCCAGGGCTCCTCCGGCTCCTCGACGATCCGGTCGGGGGGTGCCGAATAGCGGGTACCGGCCTCCGCCTCGGAGCGCGAGCGCCGCGACCGGCCGTACCCCTCCTCGTCGCGGTAGCGCCGACCGCCCGGCTCCCGGTCGACCTCCGGCTCCAGGTCCTCGTCGCGGCGGCGGGTGGAGCGGCGGGCCACCGGTTCGTAGTCCTCCTCGCGCCGGGCGGAGCGTCGGCGGCTGGACTCCTCGTCCCGTCGGGACCGACGCGGCGCCGGTTCCAGGTCCTCGTCACGCCGGACTCGGCGCGGGGCCGGCTCCAGTTCCTCCTCCTCGCGCCAGGAGGTACGCCGGGCGGCCGGCTCGAACTCCTCCTCGCGGCGCTCCCGGCCGGGGCGGACCGGTTCGCGCAGGGTGCCCGGCTGCGGGACCACCGGCACGGTGAACCGCTCCGGGTTGTTGCGCCGGATGGTGGGGCTGGCCCAGGTACCGGAGGTGCTTTCCGCCCAACTCGTGTCGCGGCGGGTCCGCTCCCCCTCACCGGCCCGCTTGGCCAGGTTGCCGAGCAGGGTCTTCGGCCGGGTCTCGTCGCTGCCCTTGCCGGTCATCGCCTCGTTCAGGGCGGCGGCCTGGTGTCGCTCCCGGCTGCGCCGCTGAAGGGTCACCGAGAGGCGGACCAGCAGGGCCATCACGACCAGCACCACGCAGAGTCCGTAGCTCAGGCTGACCCAGGTGGCCGGCGGGCGGCCGGCCCCGAGGCCGTGGAAGATGCCGAACGGCCAGGACAGGTACGCCAGGGAGTGCAGGGCCCGCCACACCCACTTGGGACCAATGTCGGCGAACCGGGCCCGGATGATCCCGGTCCACAGCACGCTCACCATGAGCAGCGCGGCGATGGTGCCGAGCCCGACGTAGAGGCCCCGCCCACCGACGAAGGGCACGGCCGCGTCCGTCATCCCGGCCCGACCAGTGGTGATCTTGGTGATGACGTGGAAGCCCAGGCCGGCCACCCCGAGGATGCCGGTGGCCCGGTGCGCGGACTGCAACAGGACCCGGTGCCGGATGAGCAGCACCAGCCGGTCGGTGGAGAGCAGACCCATCATCACCGTGAGGCTCAGCGCTACCAGGGCGATCACCCCGGCGAAGAACTCCGTGAAGAAGAACCCCATCGCGTACGCCTTCTGGCCGGCGCCGGTGAGCATGACCAGCGCCCACAGCGCGGCGAGCCCGGACGCGGACAGCGCCAGGATCTGGCCGCGGGAGGCCACCTGGACCCCTCTACTGCTGCTGCTGGTACGGACGGCAGGCGGCGTCTCGTTCTGCATAGCCCGGGCCATGTGCTCCTCGATCGTCTCGCGGCGGCGTACCACCGGCCGACCCTGTTCCCCACTCCAGTACGCAGTCGGATGCCGGACGGATCAGCCCGCGCCGAAAAAATCTCCACGACTTGTCGAACCACCCCCACGCCTGGCGCGTGTAGACCCCACTCAGACACTGACGTAGGTCCATACGTTGACAGCCCGTGAAATCAACTTGTAATCTTGCTGAAATTTTTCAGCATCGATGAAAGCATCAGGCAACCGCCCTCTCCCCCAGGAGCTTCCGATGCACCGACGTCGACTCCGTACGGCGATCGTGGCCCTCGGCGCGATCGCCACCCTGCTCACCCCCACCCTCGTGACGGCACCGGCGGCCGTCGCCGCCCCGAGCGGCGGCAAGAAGGTCATCGCCAACCTGTTCGAGTGGAACTGGCCTTCGGTGGCCAGCGAATGCACCAGCACCCTGGGACCTAAGGGCTACGGCTACGTCCAGGTCTCGCCCCCGCAGGAGCACGTCCGCGGCAACCAGTGGTGGGTGGCGTACCAGCCGGTCAGCTACCGGATCGAGTCCCGCAAGGGCACCCGCGACCAGTTCCGCTCCATGGTCGCCACCTGCCAGGCGGCCGGCGTCAAGGTGATCGTCGACGCCGTCGTCAACCACATGTCCGGGCAGTCGGGCGGCGGCACCGGCTGGGCCGGATCGTCGTACCAGCACCACGTCTACCCCGGGATCTACCAGGCGCAGGACTTCCACTACTGCGGCCGCAACGGCAACAACGACATCGTCAACTACAACGACCGGTACGAGGTGCAGAACTGCGAACTGGTCAACCTGGCCGACCTGAAGACCGGCTCGGACTACGTCCGCTCGCGACTGGCCGCGTACCTCAACGACCTGCTGTCCCTCGGGGTGGACGGGTTCCGGCTGGACGCCAGCAAGCACATGCCCGCCGCCGACATAGCCAACATCCTCAGTCGACTGAACCGCCGCCCGTACATCGTGCAGGAGGTCATCTACGGTGCCGGCGAGCCCATCCGGCCCGAGGAGTACACCGGCAACGGCGACGTGCACGAGTTCCGCTACGGCAAGGACCTGGCCCGGGTCTTCCGCTCCGAGCGGTTGGCCTACCTGCGGAACTTCGGTGAGGGCTGGGGCCACCTGCCCAGCGGGGTCTCCTCGGTCTTCATCGACAACCACGACACCCAGCGCGACGACGGCGGGGTGCTCACCTACCGCGACCGGGGCATCTACGCCCTGGCCAACGCCTTCATGCTGGCCTGGCCGTACGGTTCGCCGACGGTGATGTCCAGCTACACCTACAGCAGCCGCGACGCGGGCCCACCCTCGGACAGCAACAACAAGACCCGCAACACGGTCTGCTACTCCGGCTGGGAGTGCGAGCACCGCTGGCCGGTCATCGCGAATATGGTCGGCTTCCGCAACGCCACCGAGGGCACCGGGGTCAGCAACTGGTACGACAACGGCTACCAGCACATCGCCTTCAGCCGTACCGGCAAGGGCTTCATCACCATCAACGACGAGGACTTCGCCATCAACGGCCGCTCCTACTACACCGGCCTGCCCGCCGGCCGCTACTGCGACGTCATCCACGGCACCTTCTCGGGCGGCACCTGCTCCGGCCCGGTCATCACGGTCGACGCCAACGGCTGGTTCACCGCCAACGTCCCCGCCCACGACGCCGTGGCCATCCACCTCTCCGCCCGCCTCTCCTGACCTCACCCCCCTCCTCCCCCTCCTCGCTTCGCTTCCGTGATCAAGGAGTTGCGTCGGGAACCAGCTCGATCCCGACGCAACTCCTTGATCAACTCTGCTCGGAGAGGCGCGGCAGGTGGGTTTGGGGGTGGGGGGGTGGATGGGAAGCTGGCGTGGCTGCCACCCGGCGGTTTCGAGACGGTCGAGCTGCGGAACCAGATCATCGTCGAGCGGCTGGTACCACGACGGGGAACTGGGTCGGAAAACCACCAACGGCTGCATCCGGCTAACCCGCTCCGGGCAGCGGCTGCTGCTGAAGGAGGTACCCCCGGGCACCCCGGTGGTGGTCGTCAACCGGCTACCCACCCCACCCCCGACCGCCTGTGGCAGGCTCCCGGGCTCACAGCCGCAGAGCGAAAACGGCGTCGTCGAGGGTGGCGGCCCGGGCGAGTGGCTGGAGGGTGTCCTCCCCGGTCAGCCAGAGCCGACAGCCTGTTCGGTCGAACGCCGCCACCACCGGCTGCCCGGCGTAGTGCCAGCCGACGCGGCGCAGCAACTCGGTCGGGTCCGGCAGCGGCGGCGAGGGCGCGGCCTGTGGTGCGGGCACCGGCTGGTCGGGGTCCCGGGGCACGCTGGCGACCAGGTGGCAGTCGAGATACTCGACGCAGCGCGCCACAGCCGCCTCGACACTGGCGCAGAACGGAAACTCGGCCCCGACCTGCGCATCGCGGGCGATGAGCCGCACATCCCACCGCTCCCCCTGGATCTTGCGCGGGTCACCGGCGTCGAGCCGGTGGTCGCAGTAGGTCAGCACGGCGGTGAGGTCTAGAGCGTGGGCGAGGCGCAGCAGGTCGCTCAGCGGTGGCGCGTCCGGCACGGCGGCCAGCACGAACAGTCGCGCCCCGGGCAGCCCGGCGGCGAGGTGCTCGACGTACTGGCCCGCCGGGTCGACGCCGGGCTCGTGAACGGTCACGAAGCCGTCGAGCAGGTCATGGTCGACGGGCCAGTCCGTGTCGAGGCGGGTCAGGTCGGCCGGGCGTACCCGGAAGGTGTCGGCGTAGCGGGACAGCCGCCGGTGGGGCCCGAGCTGATGTATCGGTTTGCCGTTGGGTTGGTGGGCGACCACCGGGGCGGGTTCACTCCCGTCGGGTCGCCAGGTCTCGTGGCTGACCTGGCGCAGGTCGGTCACGGTCACCGACACGGCCGCCGGAATCCGGCCGCTGTCCCGGCAGGTCGAGCAGCAGCCCACCGAGGGGGCCAGCCCGGCACCCGAGCAGTCGGGGCAGTCCGGGTCGGGTGCGGACGTGCCGAGTCGGCAGTCGCAGCGACGCAACCGGCTGCCGGGCCGACAGTCCGGGCAGGGCCGATGCGCTATCGGCTCACCCCACCAGGCCGGGTCGGGTGGTTCGCCGGCCCGCCGCAGTGTCTTAGTGACGTGCCGGACGATCTGCCCGGTCTCCCGCTCGTGCAGGCTCTCGACGCTGCCGGTCGGTAGCAGCGCGGTGTGCCACCAGCGCCCGTCCCGCCAGATCGCCTGAGCGCCGGGCGCGTCGCCGACCAGCTCCGCGAGCACGGCCCGGCCGAACCGGTCAAGATCCATGACCGGGGGTACGCCGACCGCCGGCACCGGTAGCACCGTGTACAGCGGCGCGTGCCGTCCCCGCTCGTCCAACCCGCACATGGCCGCCCGGAAATCCGTGTCGGCGATCGCCGAGGCCAGGTCCCGGGCACGCCCGTGCGAATCGAGCGGCACCGGGCTGCCCGGTAGCTCGTACCGCAGCTCCCAGACAACCCCGTCGTAGCTGCGGCGGCGAGCCTCCACCACCAGGTCAAGATGGAGCAGGTCGGCCAGCCCGCAGAGCCGGGACAGCTCGACGGCCGGATCGGGCGGCGACGGTGCCGCGCTGCCCCGGCCGGCGAAGATCCACCACGGGTCGTGATCGTGTCGGGCGAGGGCCTCGGCCTCCAACGCCCACCGCTGCCGCTCGGGCAGCTCGGGACGCCACTGCGGCGGCAACCAGAACAGCGTGTCGTCCAGATCCCGCCGTCCCCACCGGGGGCGCAGCCCGCGTACCCCGACGGTGGCGCAGAGCCCACCGACCAGCTCCCCCGCCCGACGGGCCCGCTCCCGACCGGCCGGCGGATCGAGCCGACCGGGCACCAGCCGCCGCGACGCTGCCGCCCCGGTGTCCAGGTTGACCACGGTCACCACCAGCTCCGCGCGCCGCCGCCCACCGCGCCCACACCGGTGACACGGCTCGGCCACACTGCCGTCGCCGCCACAGAGCCGACACTCGGCGTACGCCTCGTCGCGGTATTCGCCGCCGTCCACGATGAGTCGGTCGCCACCCCGGGTGCACTGGCACCGCCGTACCCGAAAACCCAGCCCGCCGCAGTCGTCGCAGTCCACGGTGTTCACGACCGACCGCCCAGCCGTCGCGCGCAGTCGCCGTCGTGGTCGGCCCGCAGCAGACACCGTCCGCCGCCGGGCAGCCTCAGGTCACAGAAGACCCGATGGCGTACGCCCTGGTCGTCCTCGGCCGAGACGGTGGTCTCCCCCGGGTCGGCCTGCGGCAGCACCCGCGCCCACCGGGCCAGCAACCGCGCCAGTCGCTGCGCCGCCAGCAGATCGCCCGCCTGAACCGGCAGATGCACCACGTACCGCCCGGTCACCGCCACGCTCCCTGGTTCGCGGGCTGCTGCCCCGCCTGGCGGTACACCGGCCGGTGGTTCGCGCCGCCCTGCCGGGCTTTACCCCGCTCGGTCTGCCACTGCCGCAACGCCTCCCGGACCCGGGCCGCCTCCCGGTGCGACTGGGCCACCTGCGCGTACGCGGCCTCCAGGTCGTCCGCCACCCGGTCGAGGAACTCGACCACCTCCGCCGGGTCGTAGCCACGCCGACTCAGCCGGAACCGCCGATCCCGCACCTGCCACGGCCGATAGCTCGCCGCCCGGTAACAGGTGCCGATGCTCTCGCCCCGCTGCTCGTCGGACCGCCTGGTGCTGTTGGTGCGCTCTGCCGTCCGCATGGTGTGCCCTGCGGTGTGCCGGGCGTCGTACCGCTCGGCTCGTCGCCGGAAAGGGTTGCGCATGACAGACCTCGCTCTCGTCAGCGTGGGCGATGAAAACGGCGGGCCCATCGGCCCGCCGCGCACCGACGGACCCGCCACGCACCTGCCACCGCAGCCCTCATCGCAGTAGGGCACCAGGGCAGACACGGCCAATGACCAGCACTTCCACAGTGGCCGTGCCGAGAGTCAAGCAGCGGTGAAGCAAAAATGCAACGTCTAACAATCGATGCTTGATCGACTACGCCTACAACGCGAACACACACTGTGAAATGTCTATTGTTTTTGATACATCGTCGCTGTTTAATTACGCACAGACACGTCGACAATGGTCACGACAGCGGAGGCGCGGAGTGTCACAGGCTGTAACCGGAACGACAATGTTGCGGCGCCAGATCGGCCGCAAGCTCGAAGCCCTGCGTAGGGCAGCCGGCCTAACCATGGAGCAGGCCGCCGAGGATCTGGACCGAGCTCGGGCAACCCTGCACCGCATCGAGAACGGCGCTGAAAACGTCCGCTTCCGCGCTGCCGACGTCAAGGAGATGCTCAACCTCTACGGCGCAACGACAGAGGACACTGAGCTGCTGCTGGCAATGACCGCCGCCACTCGCGAGAACAAGAACTGGTGGCACGACTACATCGGCTCGGGCCTACCCCGCTGGTTTCAGCTCTACATCGGACTCGAAGAGGCAGCAGCCAGCATCCGCCAGTATCAGTGCGAGTTGATCCCGGGGCTGCTGCAGACAAAGGCATACGCCGAGCAGCTTTTCCAGATTCCAGGCGTCCCTCGCAGCAACGGCGACCGCGCAGAGCAGGAGCGCGCCGTCGCCCTTCGCATCCAACGCCAGACCCTGCTGACCCGCTTTGCTCCCCCACAACTGAGCGTGATACTCAACGAGGCAGCATTGCGTCGGCCCGTTGGAAGTTCCACGCTGATGGCGGAGCAGCTACACCAGCTCAGCAAGGCGACCGAACTACCCAACGTGACTGTTCGCGTGCTGAAATTTTCGGCTGGACTCCATGCGGGTGCGATGACAGGAGCGTTCTCGGTCCTGGACTTCCCCCGGGACAGCAAGGGCGAGGAGGTGGAGCCCACCGTGACCTACCTGGAGACCACCACGGGAGCGGTCTACCTCGACAAGCCCCACGAAACCGCCGCGTACAACGCCATTTGGGCCGACATGGCCAGCCGCGCGCTCAGTGAGGCGGAATCCCAGTCGTTCATCAAGACGGTCGCAGAGGAGTATTCGCGTGCCTGACCTCAGCAACGCCACCTGGCGCAAGTCAACCCGAAGCAACAACGCGGGCGAATGCGTCGAGGTTGCCGACAACCTGCCCGGCGTCGTGGGGCTGCGAGACAGCAAGGATCCGAGCGGTCCGATCCTCGCGTTTGACTCGGCGGCTTGGGCCGCCTTCGTGGTGGGCGTGAAGCGGGAAACCTTCGACGTCTGAGTCGGTGGGCGCGGGTCGGCGACCCGCCGCTGCGGCGAGCAGACCTGCGCCCTCAATCAATCGAGCGTGACCGGCGATCCCGCACAGTTTTGTTGCAGGCACTGGCCGAGCGATGAGACGACGGCGACTGTGGAAGAGATCAGCGGCCACCAAGCGCAACCTCCGCCCCGCCCGCTGACCGATGAGCGACCGAGGGCTGACGGACCGTACATGATTCGATACGGTCGCTGCGGACAGTTCGATGCCCACGGGGAGGAGTCGTCGCGGTGGCGTCGATTGAGGAAATCAAGGCTGGCATCAATCGGTTCGGCCAACAGACGCAGCAGAGCGTCGTGCAGCTTCGCGCTGTGCATGACTCGTTGGAGCAGAGCCTCGCGCTGTTGCAGGCGGTCACCGCTGGCACCAACCATCCGGCCGTCGGCCAAGCGATCAGTCAGATTGAGCAGGTCAAGGCCAAGCTCAATGAGGCGTCCCAACTCGCAATGGGCGCGGTCGACACCACTCGGCGATACGCCGCCAGCTTCTGACACCCGAGAGGTCACCATGCCACGCGTCATCGTCCCCGTCGGCCTGTCCATGGGTCCGCGCTACCGCTACGTCCGCCCACCTGACCCGATCCCCGAATGCTACGAGATCCACCTCGGCAACGACCTGATCGAGCTGACCGAAACTGAAGCGGCGGTCTGGGCTGCTGCCTTCGTGGATGCCGAGCGACACGCCAAACTTGAAGTGAACCGCGAGTCTCTGATCCGGCTACTGGAAACCGCTCCGACTCCGGAACCTCAGGCCGCCCGACTGGTCGACAGCTTGATCGCCCGCGGCCTGCTGGTCGAGTTCGACACCGACGGCGACCTGGAACCAGTCTTCCGCCGCCACAAAGTCCTCCCTCTCGGCGAGGGCCTCGGCTCGACTCCCGAGGAGCCCCACCTTCACCGCATCGGTCACGCCGGTCAACCCAAGATCGCCATGCCGGTCGACGTATATGGACTCTGGTCGTTTTCCTGGCGCGATCCGAATTTGTGGCAGGCGTGCGTGCTCTATGCCGACGACTCGGAAAACGTTGCGGAGGGCGACGAGCCCTCGGACAGCACCCCGGGCGAGGTAGCTCACGACATCGCCGTTCATCTGCCCCTGCTCATAGCCGTCAGCTGCGGTTACCTGGACCCGATCTCAGCCTGATGGGCTGGCGTAAGGAAAACCGCCGTAGAAAGCAGATCGAGCGGCCGTTCGCGCGGCGGTTGAAGTACGAAAGCGCCAAGGAGGCGCTCGGGAAGTTGGTCGAGTGGGGCGGCGCAGGCGTTGGCATGCTGGTCGGCCTCGGCAGTGCCAAGTACGGGTTGCCGGTATCGCCTGCCGTCGCCTCCACCGGCGGAGCGATCATCGGCGGCATGATGGGATCGCAAGGCAAGGCGTTCGTCGTAGCTGGCATCGACCACTTCCGCGAGCGACGCGATCAAAGAAGGTCTGCCGCCGCAGCGGCTGGCTCTCGCAGGTCGCGGCGCACCGGCAGTGGCGGCGGAACTCGGGCTGTTTCCTCGGCAAGGCCACAGGGCGGCTCGGCCAGCATCGTCGGGCAAGTAATTGGTGGGCTGGACAACGTGGTGACTCAGCTCAATCGTGCGTCACGTCATCTCGCCGACATCCACCGCAGGATGTGGGCGACTCAGAATGAGCTCAACGCTGTGCTGGCTGGCGGCCGGCCGGAGGTGGTGCGGGCCCTGGACGACACACTCACCACTGCTCGAAACCTTGTTCTCGAATCGCCCGGCCTACTCGGCAACTGCACTGACACCATCAGCGGCTACCGCGCCGGCATCTGACACACGCCGGGAGCATCGGGAGAGGGAACGCCGTGACGATCAGCCCTGAGATGGTCGCCTACATCCGCACGATGGTGAAGGGCGAGCACGCCGAGAACGACCGCATCGAGGCCCGCCTCGATGCCCAGGGCTGGGACGGGTTTGGCACGCTGCTCGGTGCCGTCTTCTACTTTGCCGTGAATCGCCGCTTTCCGAATGGGGCAAGCCAGGACGAGGTGATCCGGTTCGTCAGCGAGATGCGGATCACGACCACCGGCGGCCCCGAAACCGATGCGGCCAGCGCAGAGAAGCTGATCAACGCCGCTCTCGACCCGAGCATCGACACGGACGTCGAGCCGACCATGGCCGGGCGGGTCCAAGGCCCGACGATCCTGCACATCTTGGGTTCCTGTGCCGTCTCCGATCGGGAGTTGGACGATCTACTTTCCGAGGCCGCAGCTCTGGCCAGCCGGTTCTAGCGACAGAAGCCGGGATGAGGTGCGTCAGCAAACGCTCCGCTAACGGCCCTCGCTAGAGAAGGTGGTGTTTGCGCGCGTACACGGGGAATTCTGCGCCTGAGCATGGAAGGCGGGCACCGGTTGCGCGGAGGGCATCGATCAAATTGCCTGCGGCGGTCTCGGTCTGCTTGCCGGTGCGGCACGCCGCCGCGAGCAACCAGATCGTTCCATGGACCTTCGCACCGTAAGTACGTGCGACTTTGGTGGCCTGCCGATCGTCGGTGATGGCGATGCCTTGCCGCACCTCGGCAGCGGCCAGGACGGACGCCTCGCCCAGGTTGCGCTCCTCGGCACCAAGCCTCCCAGCCCAGGTCGCGAAGCACCGGATCTCGGGAAGAGTGTCCAACTGGGCCTTGTCGAGCCAGGTCACCTCGCACGTCGCGAGCAGTTCCGGATGATCGGCCGCGCCCTCCCGCAGTTCTTCCATGACCACCTGGGTCGTCCAGCAGTCCGCGTCGATCAGCAGGTCTTGCAGGACATCCAACCGGTCCGCAAGGGTGAAGTGCGACAGGATCATCGTGTCGAGGACGAAGGCGGTCTGCGGCGGACCGCTCACGGGGCAAGCTCCGGATCGGTCTCCTCCGGCAGGTCCGCGTCGGTGATCTGGCCGTACATCATTTCGATGGCCCTGACTCGGGTGATCCGGTTGCCCCGCCACGCCTCGATGACGGCATGGGCGTAACCTGGCGGCACCCGCACGGCCGCCAGGTCGGGTTGTGGTGCCCAACCCAGAGCCTCCATGAATTCTGCGCGGGTAGGTCGCGGAGAACTCCACGCACTGCGCGTCGCGGCATCGATGATCTGGGCCTGCTCCGCCTGCCGTAACGCCAGCACCCAGGAGGTGCGGTATCGCGCCGCGTAGTTGATCAGCACTTCTCGGGTCAACTGCCCGGCGGCTCGGGCACTAGCTAGCGCGTCGATCGGCAGCAGTAGTTCGGCGGCGAAGGCGTCAATCACCAGTTCCCGGTCCGCGCGTGACGCGCTGACCCCCAGATCGTTGGAATACTCGTCGCCGATGACCAGATGGCCCAGCTCGTGAGCTGCGGTGGTGCGACGGCGGCCGGGGTCGCCCTCGGTGCTCACCACCGCGACGGCGAGATCGCCGTCGATCAAGGATGCGCCGTCTCCGGGTAGGTCGGCGACGAGCACCCACTGACCAGCACGTTCGCAGAGCTGCATGATGCTGCCGATGGGCTCGCTGTCGAGGCCCATCTGCTGCCGCAGCCACCGGGCTGCCTGCCGCGCGTCGGCCTCCGACGTCACCGCGTGCGGATACTGGCGCACCGGATGGGTCTGCAAAGTCCCGATGCTGACTAGTTGCCGCACGTTGCGCAGCCACTCGGCCAACGCGATCTCCAAGCGCTCGGATGAGCGCCCCGCCACGGTGTCGGTTTCTTCGGTCAGCAGCACTGCACGCCGCGACAGCACTGCTGGCCGCGGCTCGATCAGATACTCCATCGACACTTTGAGCGCACGAGACAGCCGTGCCAGTTCCACTCCGTCGACGCGCCTCGTGCCGGCCTCGACCTTTGCAAGCATCGTCCGGTCAAGCCCGACCCGGTCGGCGAGGTCCTGCTGCGAGACGCCGAGCGACATCCGTGCCTGACGTACCTGTTCACCGATGCGCTGCCAGTCCTGCTGCTCCCCACCCATGGTGCGATAATCGCACAGTCGACTCGACTTGGGGCCAACACGATGCGAAGTTGGCACGTCACGGCAGCTCGGGCACTCGGTCTGCGGGCGGGGTGTGCTGGCCTGGTACGACCGCACGGGGGTGGGAAAGCCTCTGCCAGAGGAACTCCAGCGCCAGCGCCTTGATGAAGGCGCGCTGCTCGTTGTTGGCTGCCGCGCCGTGCCCGCCCTCGATGTTCTCGTAGTAGGTGACATCGTGGCCGTACTCGCGGAGCAGGGCGGTCATCTTGCGAGCGTGGCCGGGGTGCACCCGGTCGTCGCGGGTGGAGGTGACGAACAGGACCGGCGGGTAGCGGACCCCTTCGCGGACATTGTGGTACGGCGAGTACTCCCGCAGGTAGGCCCAGTCCTCGGGGGCATCTGGGTCGCCGTACTCGGCCATCCAGGAGGCACCGGCCAGCAGCCGGTGGTAGCGCCGCATGTCCAGCAGTGGGACGTGCGCGACGACGGCGCCGACCAGCGCCGGATACCGGGTCAGCATCACCCCCATCAACAGGCCGCCGTTGCTGCCGCCCTCGATGCCCAACTGCTCCGGCGTGGTGATGCCCCGCTCGGCCAGGTCACCGGCCACCGCCGCGAAGTCCTCGAACGCCCGGGGCCGGTTCTCCCGCAACGCCGCCCGGTGCCACCGCGGTCCGTACTCGCCGCCGCCCCGGATGTTCGCGACCACGTACGTGCCGCCCCGGGCCAGCCAGCCCCGGCCGATGAGCCCGGAGTAGCCGGGGGTCTTCGAGATCTCGAAGCCGCCGTACCCGGTCAGCAGCGTCGGTCCGGCGGGCGCGGCCGGATCCCCGACCACGAAGTACGGCACCCGGGTGCCGTCGGCGGAGGTGGCGAAGAACTGGCGTACGGTCAGGCCCTCGGTGTCGAAGAACGCCGGTGCCCGTTTGAGGGTTTCGACAGAGCCGCCGCCGATCCGCCCGAGCCGCAGCGTCGCCGGCTGGAGGAAGCCCTCCGAGGCGACCAGGTAGGCGTCCCCGAGGTCCGGGTCGGTCTCGACGAGGTAGCCCTCCTCGTCGCTCGGGACTCCCGGCAGTGGTGCCCGCCGCCACTCACCCTCACCTGGGGTGAGCACCTCCAGTGTGCTGCGTACGTCGGTGAGGGTGGTCAGGATCAGGTGGTGGCGGGTCCAGGTGTAACCGCTCAGCGCCGTACGGTCGTCGGGCCGGAACAGCACCGTCAGGTCCCGGCTGCCGGCGAGGTAGGCGTCGAACCGGGTCGCCAGCAGGGCACCCGCCGGGTAGGTCGACTCGCCCACCGACCACGGCGTGCGAGGCCGGATCACCAACCATTCCCGGTGTACGTTCCAGTCGGCGTCCTCGGGCACCGGGATCCGGACCCGTTCGCCCGCCCCGGTCAGCAGGAAGCTCTCCGAGCGGAAGAAGTCCAGGCGGCGACTGACGAAATCGCGCGCGAAACCGGGCGTGAGGTCGCGCCAGCCGTACGCGCTGACATCCTCGCGGGACGCCTCGTACACGACTTCGGCCTCGGCCAGTGGCGTGCCGCGTCGCCACCGCCGCACCTGTCGGGGATAGCCGGATTCGGTCAACGACCCCGGTCCGAGGTCGGTGCCGACGTAGATGTGGTCGGCGTCGATCCAGCCGACATCGGTCTTGGCCTCGGCGACGGTGAAACCGTCGGCCACGAAGGCCCGGTCGACGAGGTCGTACTCGCGCACCACCACCGCGTCCGCGCCCCCGCGGGACAGGCTGATCAGGCAACGCCGGTGCTCGGGCGGCAGCGTCGTCGCGCCGCCCCAGACCCAGTTCTCGCCCTCCCGCTCGGCCAGCTCATCGAGGTCGAGCAGGACATCCCACTCCGGCTCGGCGCGGCGGTACTCCTCGAGGGTCGTCCGCCGCCAGAGCCCGCGCGGATGCGCCACGTCCTGCCAGAAGTCGTAGTAGAAGTGGTCTCCGCGCCAGCCCGGATAGGGGATGCGGTCGTCCGAGTCGAGAATCTGCCGGATCTCAGCCTGCCGCGCGACGAATGCCGGGCCGACGGTCAGCGCCGCGACAGCCTCCGCGTTGCGTTCCCTCACCCACCGGACGGCCTCCGCGCCATCGATGTCCTCAAGCCAGTGGTACGGGTCTGCGCCCGACGAGTCTTCACCCATCCACCGACTCCTTCACCACTGACGACGGCCATCGCCGCAGTACACAAAGTACAGTCCCCATTACCGAAGGCTGAGACCAACCACATGGGCTCATCTGGCGGAATTTTGCGTACGCCCGGCTCTTCTCACCTGCAACCGCGCAGATCGCCGGACAGCCATTAGATATCAAGATCACGGCAAGTTGATATCATCGCGTGAGCGCCGCACTGAGCTGGAGGAACTCGTGTCCAGGACGATCCTCGACGTCGATGACGAACTGCTTGCCGAAGCCGCCAAGATCTTCGGCACGACCACGAAGAAGGCGACCGTCAACGCCGCCCTGAAGGCCGCCGTCGATCGGGAGAAAAGGCGTGAGTTCGCCGACTGGCTCAAGAGCGGCGGCCTGCCGGACCTCACCGGCCACCCCGACTCGACGCCGGATGCGGCGTGAGTCGAGAGCTGTACCTGCTCGACAAGTCCGCGCTTGCCCGCTGGCCCAAGCCGGCCGTCGCACCAGTGCTCGATGAGTTGTCCGAGCGCGGGCTGTTGGCGGTGTGTGGCGCGATCGAGATCGAGGTGATCCAGAGCGCCCGGACGGCCAGGGAAGCTCAGCGGGCGCGCTGGCTGCTCGGCGGCTTCCACTGGCTTGCCACACCCGACGAGGTCTGGGACCGAGCGGTCGAAGTCCAGCTCCAGGCACTGCACAAGGGCAATCACCGGGCCCTCCCGATGGCTGATCTGGTGATCGGCGCGACCGCAGAGCGGCACGGAGCCACCGTGCTGCACTACGACGGCGACTACGACATGATCACCGCGATCACCGGCCAGCCCACCACCTGGGTCGTCCCGGCCGGGACCGCCGACTGACCATCGGAGCTGGTCGAGTCAGCGGAAGCGAAACCCCATCGATCACTGCGGCGGGCAGGTCGCCCACCCGGCGTACGGCATGGGTTTAGCCTCCGGGGGTATCACCCAGGCATGAGGGCGAGTTTCGGGCTCGGTCGGATCGCGGGCGTACCGGTCGGCGTGAACTGGAGTGTCCTGTTCATCTTCGCGCTGATCTGGTGGGGGTTGTCGGCGAACCTGTTCCCGGTCTCGTACCCGGGCCGCTCGGCGCTCGCGTACGTCTTCGCGGGTCTGGCTGCCGCGGTGGTCTTCTTCCTGGGCCTGCTCGCCCACGAGGTGTCCCACGCGGTGGTGGCCAAGCGCAACGGGCTGGACGTGCAGGGGATCACCCTGTGGCTCTTCGGTGGGGTAGCCGAGCTGCGGGGCGAGGCCCGCACCCCGGGCGCAGAGCTGCGCATCGCCGGGGTCGGGCCGCTGGTCAGCCTGATCATCGGGGTGTTCTTCGGGGCGATCGCGATAGTGCTCAGCCTGGCCGGGGTGCAGGGACTGCTGCTGGGCGCGATGGCCTGGCTGGCCGGGATCAACCTGCTGCTGGCGCTGTTCAACGTGCTGCCGGCGGCGCCGCTGGACGGCGGGCGGTTGCTGCGCGCGGCGGTGTGGAAGGCCACCGGGGACCGGACCCGCGCCTCGGTGGTGGCGGCCCGGGCGGGTTGGGTGCTCGGCGTACTGCTGATCGGGCTGGGGTTGTGGCGGTTCCTCACCGGCGCCGGGTTCGGCGGGCTCTGGTTGGCGTTGATCGGCTGGTTCCTGATCGGGGCGGCCGGCATGGAGGAACGGCAGGCCCGGGTGGGCGGCGCGCTGCGTGGGGTACGGGTCGGCGAGGTGATGACCCCGCAGCCGCAGACCGCCTCGGGTGAGCTGACCGTGGCGGACTTCGTCGACAACTACCTGTTCGCGTACCGGCACACCGCACTGCCGTTGACCGAGGACGGGCGGCCGGTCGGCCTGGTCACCCTCGACCGGGTCCGTGGGGTGCCGGGTGACCAGCGCGGCAGCACCACCCTGGCGGCGGTGGCCTGCCGGGCCGAGGACCTGGTCCTCGCCTCCCCCGACGAGCAACTCACCGACCTGCTGCCCCGCCTGAGCGAGTGCGCCGACGGCCGCGCCCTGGTGGTCGCCGACGGCCAACTGGTCGGCATCGTCTCCCCCAGCGACATCAGCCGCGCCGTCCAACGCGGCCACCTCCGCGACCAGGTCACCGCCGGCCACTAGCCCCGTCGATCATGCACTTTTCGTCGGTGCATACGGAATGAAAGCCGCTTTTCAGCGACTAAAAGTGCAAGACGGGCCAGAGCGGGCGGCGGGGCCGGGGCGAGGGTGAGGGAGGCGGCGTCAGCGGGGGAAGAGGGGGTTGAGGGCGGGGGTGTGGAACTTGGCGGTGGGGTCCAGGTGGCGCAGCAGGGCGGCGAAGTCGGGCCAGCGGGGGTAGGTGGCGGCGATCGCCTCGGGGGCGGTGGTGAAGACCTTGCCCCAGTGCGGGCGGGGTGCGTACGGGGCCAGGGTCCGTTCCACCTCGGCGACCACCGGCAGCACCTGTGCGGTGTCCGCGATCCAGGTGAAGTGCACCGCCAGGCTGTCGCGTTCGTACTGCGGGCTTAGCCACAGGTCGTCGGCGGCGATGGTGCGCAGTTCGCTGATCTGCAACACCGGGGCGATCAGGGGTGCCACCTCGTCCAGGGCGGCCAGGGCGTCGGCGGCGCAGGCCCGGGGCAGGTGGTACTCGGACTGCAACTCCTCGCCGCTGCTGGGGGTGAAGCCGAGCCGGAAGTGCGGCAGCCGCTCGTGCCAGGGCCCGACCGCGCCGAGCTGTTCGGTGCAGTTGGCCGGGGGCATCCCGGGCACCGGGTGACAGGGCCGGTCGGCCGCCGTGGTGCCGAGCCAGCCCGCCGGGGGCGCGGGGGCCTCCGCCAGCTGCTTGCGCCAGACCTGGGTGCCGCGGGTCGAGCGCCAGTCGGTGAAGACACTGACGCTGTACGCGGACCCGAGCGCCTCGTCCAGGGCCGGGCGGGGCAGGTCGAGGTGGACGTACTGGCGCAGGTCGAAGGTGGGCAGCACGTCCAGGGTGACCCGGGTGACGATGCCCAGGGCGCCGAGGGAGACCACCATCGCGGCGAAGTCGTCGCTGCCTCGGTGCACGGTACGCAGTTCGCCGGTGGCGGTGACCAGTTCCAGGGCGGCTACCGCGGTGGCCAGGTTGCCGATGCGCTCGCCGGAGCCGTGGGTGCCGGTGGCCACCGCACCGGCCACCGAGATGTGCGGCAGGGAGGCCAGGTTGGCCAGGGCGTACCCCCGCTCGTGCAGCCAGGTGGCCAGGTCGCCGTAGCGCATCGCGGCCGGGACCTCGACGGTGGCGCGTTCCTCGTCCAGGTGCACGGTCTGCGGCAGTCCGGCCAGGGTGACCAGGTCTCCGGTGGTGTCACCGAGCCGGTTGAAGGAGTGTCCGCTGCCCACCGCTCGGATCCGGTCGCTGCCGGCTACCAGGGCCGCCAGTTCCTCGACCGAGGTGGGCCGGTGGTAGGCCCGGGCGGAGTACTGGATGTTGCCGGCCCAGTTACGGTGCGTCGGCACTGCGCCCCCCTTCGCCGCGCCGACGGTTACCGCCGGCTCCGTCGGGGAACCCTACGCCGATGAGCAGCTACCGTGATCCCGCCCCCAGGGGCGATGTGTACCCCTCCGAGGAGGAGATCGATCCGGGCGGCAGCGGGGTCGAGCCGGCCAGCGGCCCGACCGGGGCGTACCCCCTGGTGGAGGCGAGCCAGCCGGGCCCGCAACCGAACCCCGTGCCCGAACCGACGCCGTCGCCGGTGCCGACCCCCGGGCCGCCGCCCCGCCTTCCGGGCGGCGGCCGGTCGATCGTCAGTCGACATCTGGACGGCTCCGTGCAGGTCGTCACCGATGTCGACGGCGACGGGGTGGCCGATGTGGTGCAGTTCGACCTGGACGGCGACGGGATACCGGACGTCACCTACCTGGACAGTGATCGGGACGGTCGGCTGGACACGGTGCTGCGCTCGTCGTCGCGCTGAATTCAGAGCTGGGGCATCACCTCGGCGGCGACCAGGTCCAGGTGGTCCAGGTCGCCCAGGTCCAGCACCTGGAGGTAGATGCGCTGGCTACCGACGGCGGCGTACTGGCCGATCTTGTCGACGACCTCGGCGGGGGTGCCGGCCAGGCCGTTCTCGCGCAGCTCGTCCGGCTCCCGGCCGATGGCGGCGGCCCGGCGGGCCACCTCGGCCTCGTCCTTGCCGCAGCACAGCACCAGCGCGTTGGACCAGACCAGCTCGGTCGGGTCCCGGTCGATGCCCTGGCAGGCGGCCCGGACCCGCTCGAACTGGGCCTCGGTGTCGGCGATCGAGACGAACGGCAGATTGAACTCGTCGGCGTAGCGGGCGGCCAGTCGGGGGGTACGCTTCGCGCCCTTGCCGCCGAGCAGGATCGGCGGGTGTGGCTGCTGCACCGGCTTGGGCAGCGCCGGTGAGTCACTGACCTGGTAGTGGCGGCCGGTGTAGTCGAAGGTCTGACCCGCGGGGGTCCGCCACATCCCGGTGATGATCGCCAACTGCTCCTCCAGCCGGTCGAACCGCTCCCCCAGGGCCGGGAAGGGCATGCCGTACGCGCTGTGTTCGGCGTCGTACCAGCCGGTGCCGATGCCCAGCTCTACCCGTCCCCCGCTCATCTGGTCGACCTGCGCGACCGTGATCGCCAGCGGACCGGGGAACCGGAAGGTCGCCGCGGTCATCAGGGTGCCGAGCCGGATGGACCGGGTGTCGCGGGCCAGCCCGGCCAGGGTCGTCCAGGCGTCCGTGGGGCCGGGATCGCCACTGACCGACCCCATCTTCAGGTAGTGGTCCGAGCGGAAGAAGGCGCCGAAGCCGGTCTCCTCGGCACGCCGGGCCACGGCGAGCAGGTCGTCATAGGTAGCCCCCTGCTGGGGCTCGGTGAAGATCCGCAGTTCCATGAGGTCGAGCATAGAAAGCCCACGGCCCCACCGCCCCGACTTGTGCCGGCGGTCCGACTGGGTTCGGGCACGGCGGTCGCCGCTCCCGGGGTGAGTCTCCGGTTGTTCCGAGCGATGTGGACGCAAATCTTTGCAGTGATTGCAGCGGTCCGCAAGGGCTTGTTCCTCATATGAGCGACTTGTGAATCAGAGGTTCCCAACCATCGATGGCCCTGTTACGGTCACGCATCATCGCAAGTTCTTGCATAGCTTGCAGGAAGCGCTGACTTCCACCACCTCTGCCTGACCGTCCCCCGAGGAGGGCCCGTGCGAGTTCCCCGTCCCCGCGCCGCGATACCCGCGGCCCTGGCCGCGACACTTGTCGCGGCCGGTCTAGCCGTCGTCGCCGCCGGCACCGCCCCCGCCAGCGCAGCCGAGGTACGCGCCAACGGCGACGCCATCGTCCACCTGTTCCAGTGGCGGTGGAACTCCGTCGCCGAGGAGTGCGAGTCGAATCTCGGCCCCAACGGTTGGGGTGGCGTGCAGGTCTCCCCGCCCCAGGAACATGTCGTGCTGCCCAGCGCCGAGGGCGCCACCTACCCATGGTGGCAGGACTACCAGCCGGTGTCGTACCGGCTGGACGCCACCCGGCGCGGCACCAAGGCCCAGTTCGTCGACATGGTCGAGCGCTGCCGCGCCCAGGGCGTGAAGATCTACGTGGACATGGTGCTCAACCACATGAGCGGCACCGGCTCGACCAACAGCGGCCCCGGCAGCGCCGGCACGGCCTACGGCAAGTACAGCTACCCGAACCTGTTCAACGACGGTTCCGGGGACAGCTACGGCTACGCCGACTTCGGGCCCTGCTACCGGAAGATCAACAACTGGGGCAACAAGCAGGAGGTCCAGGACTGCGAACTGCTCGACCTGGCCGACCTCAACACCGCCGACCCGGAGGTACGGCGGAAGATCGCCAAGTACATGAACGCGGTGATCGACCTGGGGGTGGCCGGGTTCCGGGTGGACGCGGCCAAGCACGTGCAGGAGTCGCACCTGGCCGACATCATCAGCCGGCTGCGTGACGTGCCCGGTTTCGGCGGCCGTCCGGACCTGTTCCACGAGGTGTACGGCGACGGCACGATCCCCTACACCGCGTACGCCCCGTACGGCGGGGTGACCAACTTCGACTACCAGCGGGCGGTCTCGTCGGCCTTCCGGGACGGCAACATCGCGCAGTTGGGCAACCTGCCCAACTACGGTGGTCTGACCGGGCAGCAGGCCGTGGTGTTCATCGACAACCATGACACCCAGCGGGAGAACCCGACCCTCACCTACAAGAACGGCGCCCGCTACTACCTGGCGGACACCTTCATGATGGCCCACCCGTACGGCCGACCCCAGCTGATGTCGAGCTACGCCTTCGGCTCGGTGCACGGGCAGGGCCCGCCGAGCAGTTCCAACGGCACCACCCTGGCCACGGACTGCACCAGCAGCGCCTGGATCTGCGAGCACCGTGACGCCGGGGTGGCCGGCATGCCGGGCTTCCGCAACGCGGTCGCCGGCACCGGCATCGGCTCGGTGGTCACCGACGGCAACGGCCGGCTGGCCTTCGCCCGGGGCAACCGGGGGTACGCCGCCTTCAACGCCACCGGCAGCACCTGGAGCCGCAGCTTCAGCACCTCCCTGCCGGACGGCCGGTACTGCAACGTGGGCAGGGGTGCGTACGACCGGTCCACCGGGGCCTGCCCGGGCGGGGCGGTGACCGTCTCCGGTGGCAGCTTCACCGCCGCCGTCCCGGCGGATCAGGCGGTGGCCCTGCACGTCGAGGCCCGCCTGGACGGCCCGACCCCAACGGCCACTCCGACGGTCACTCCCACCACTTCCCCGACCGTTTCCCCGACCCCGACGGCCAGCCCCTCGCAGCCGGCCGACTCGACCCGGTTCACCGCCACGGTCACCACCAACCCGGGCCAGGAGGTGTACGTCGTCGGGTCGGTCCCGCAGTTGGGTTCCTGGAACCCGGCCAACGGGGTGAAGCTGTCCACCACCTCGGGCAGCTACCCGACCTGGAGCGGGTCGGTCGACCTCCCGGCCGGTACCGCCTTCGAGTGGAAGCTGGTCAAGGTCGGCAACGGTGGCGTGCAGTGGGAGAACGACCCCAACCGCACCGGCACCGGCGGGCAGGCCTTCTCGGTGAGCTGGAACCAACCGGCCGCCGGTCCGCCCGGCCAGGCCACGGTCTCCTTCCAGGCCACCGCCACCACCGTGCCGGGTCAGCACCTCTACGTCGTCGGGGACCTGCCCGCCCTGGGTGGTTGGGATCCGGCCAAGGGGGTCCGGCTCTCGCCCTCGGCGTACCCGGTCTGGACCGGGCAGCTGACCCTGCCGGCGGGCACCACCTTCTCCTACAAGTACGTCAAGCGCACCGACTCCGGGCAGGTGATCTGGGAGTCGGGTGCCGACCGCACCGCCACCGCGTCCGGCTCGCTTCGCCTGACGGACACCTGGCGCTGACCGCACCCCACCGCGCGGCCCCTCCCGACACCCGATCGGGAGGGGCCGCCCCCGTTGCGCACGGTGAGCCGTCGCGTCCTCCGGTGCACAGCCGGTCGTCGTGTTCAACCGGTCGTGGTGTTAAAAGGGGGCCCCTGCTCTACCGCAGGCGTTAACAAGGGGCCCTTCCTTTCATCAGGGGGTGGCGCGGCGGATGATCAGGTAGCTGATCACGGCCAGGGGCAGGGTCAGCAGGGCCGGCCAGCCGACCAGGAGGGCGGCACCGGACTGGTCGGCGAACCAGCCGCCGATCGCCGACCACCAGCCCTGCCAGGTGACCAGCACCGCGGCGCCACCGAGACCCACCAGGGTCGCCGCCGACAGGGTGAGCATCCCGTTCATCCCCCAGCGCTTGAAGACCACGGCGATGGCGATGCCGAGGAAACCGAGCAGCAGGAAGGGGATGGCGAAGCCGAGGTACCGCAGGATCGGGTTGTCGACCATCAGGAAGGGAATGCCGAAGAAGCGCAGGTTCACTCCCCAGCCGTCGGTGGCCTCCTCGATCACGGCCAGCAGGTAGAGCACCCCCGCATAGACGACGGCCTGCGCGACGAAGTGGAGCACGTTGCCGAGGTAGAAGCTGCGGCGGGAGACACCCAGCCCCATGGCGAACGGGAAGTCCATGGTGATCGCGCCGATGCTGGCCACGAACATCACTACGTAGATGCTCATCAGGCCACCGGTGGTCGGCTCGAAGTCCTCCCTCTCACCGATGGCACTGAACAGGGCCAGGTTGATCAGGAAGCTGAGGATGAGGATCCCCCACGGCCAGCCGACCACGGTGCGCCAGGCCACGAACTGCATCCGGGCGACGGTCAGGGTGCGGTTCATCCGACGACCTCCTTGTCGGCCGTGACGACACTGCCGACCTCGGCCGCGGAGCGGTGCGTCGAGGTGGTCAGGCGTACGACGATGTCCTGCAGGGAAGAGGCGGTCAGGTCCACCCCGGCGGCACGGGCCCGGTCGTGCTCGGCCGGCCCGAAATCACCGCGTACGGTGGCCCGCGCCATCGCGCCGAGGCGTACCCGGTGCAGTTCGGTGCCGCCGCGGACGAACTCGTCGACCGCGTCGGCCGGCCCGGAGGCGATGACCACCTGGCCGCGCAGTTCGTCGGTCTCGGCGTCGAGCAGCAGGCGTCCCTGGTCGATCAGCAGCACGTGCTCGATCAGGTCGCTGACCTCGTCGATCAGGTGGGTCGAGAGCACGATGGTGCGCGGGTGCTCGGCGAAGTCGGCCAGGAGCCGGTCGTAGAAGATCTGCCGGGCCACCGCGTCCAGGCCCAGGTAGGGCTCGTCGAAGAAGGTCAACGGGGCCCGGGCGGCCAGCCCGACGACGATGCCGAGGGAGGAGAGCATTCCCCGCGACAGCTTGCGGACGTTGCGCTGCGGCGGTAGCCGGAAGTCCTCGACCAACTGCTGGGCGTACTCCTCGTCCCAGTTGGGATGGACCAGGGCCGCGGCTCGGAGCACGTGCTTGACGCGCAGGGTCGACGGGTAGGTCTGGCTCTCCTTGATGAAGGAGATCCGGGAGAGCACCCGCTCGTTCTCGTAGGGGTGCTCCCCGAAGACGGCGATCTTCCCGCTGGTGGCGAAGATCTGGGCGGTGAGGAGCTGCATCAGGGTCGTCTTGCCGGCACCGTTGCGCCCCAGCAGGCCGTAGATGCGGTTCTCCGCCAGCGTGAAGCTGACCCGGTCCAGCGCGACGACCTCGCCGTACCGTTTGGTGAGGTCGGTGACGGTGACCACCGGGTTCATCGGGTCTCCTCCCAGGTATCGATCATGTTCTTGAGTTCGGCCGGATCGATGCCGAGCTTGCGTGCCTCGGTCACCAGCGGTTGCACGTACTGCCGGGCGAACTCGTCACGGCGCCGGGCGCGCAGCTTGGCGCGGGCGCCGGAGGAGACGAACATCCCGATTCCTCGCTTCTTGTAGAGCGTTCCGTCGTCGACCAGCTTGTTGACGCCCTTGGCGGCGGTCGCGGGATTGATCCGGTGGAAGGCCGCCAGCTCGTTCGTCGAGGGCACCTGGCTCTCCTCGGCCAGGGTCCCGTCCAGGATCGAGTTCTCCAGCAGCTCCGCGATCTGCTGGAAGATCGGCCGGCCGTCCTCCATCACTCCCCCGCCACACCATGTTGGTTGGCTGGTTCATTACTCATGTAACTAACCATGCAACCAAGGAGGCTCAATGTCAAGGTCGCCCGCCGGTGCAGAACCGGCGGGCGACCGTGAAGCGGTTGGCCTCCGACTCCCGCCGGAGGCCGGCTACCTGCCTAGACGTACGGCGGCCGGGCGTACGCGGCACGCAACGCGGCCAGCCCGGGAGCCTTGGGGCTCAAGGTGCCCCAGCCGGAGTTGAAGTAGTTGGTCCGGGCGAAGAAGGGCCCCCGCTCCGCGTTGAGCCGGGCGATCGCGGCCGGCACGGTGGCGATCCAGGCCGCCTGGTCCGGGATCTCGGCCACCCGGGCCCCCCACTCGGCGACGATCACCCGCCGGGACAGGGCCACCGGCCCCAGATCGGCCACCGCCCAGTCCTTGGTACGGCGGAACCGGGCCAGAGCGGTGTCCGAGGCGCTCGTCGCGTACACGTTCCATTGCAGGTAGTCCAGCCGCGACATCAACGACTCCGGATGGGTCCGGGTGAAGGAGGCCCGGTTGAAGCCCCCGGAACCGACCGAGAAGGTGCTCCCCGAGGGCAGCCCCTTGTCCCGGAACCAGTCGACGATGTACGTCACCGCCCGCACCGCCCGGGCGTCCGACTGCGCCCAGGTGTACGCCCTGCCGTCCTCGGTGGTGCCGAACTCGTTGTCGGTGTCCAGTTCGGAGGCGAGCTGGATGTTCACCCCGAAGCCCAGGGTCCGGTACTGCGACAGGGCCCGGGCGAACAGTCCGTCGCACTGCCCGGAGGTGACCTGGCCATAGCCGTACGCCCTCGGCCAGGTGGTCCCCGGGCGCTGCTGGATGGTCATCGTCGGGGCCGGCACGGTGTAGCGCACCCCGTCCACCGTGAAGGTCTGGGCCCGGGGATCACCGGCCCCGTAGTACTTGAGTTCCAGCACCATGTTCATCTGGATGCCGGACCGGCCCAGGGTGATCAGCCACGGCTTGTTGTAGCCGGGGAAGATGTTGGCGTCGGCGAAGCTGCGGTACTGGGTCAGCGAGCGGAAGTTGCCGCCGGAGATGTCGGCCGTCGGATCGGCGTTGCCGGCCAGGTAGTAGCCACCGAGCACCGGCGGCAGGACGGTGTAGTCGGCGGCGGCGGAGGTGGTCTGTCCGGCCGAGTCACGGACCGTGACGGTTACCCGGGGCATCAGGTCACCGCCCGGAACACGGCCACGGCACCGTTGTCCGACACCCGGGTCCAGGTACGGTCCGAGTCGTCCGTGACGGTCAGGGTCAGGGGGTCGATGACGGCGCTGACCGTGACCGGGGCGCTGCTGTTGCCCTGGTCGTCGGTGACCACCAGGGTGACCGTGAAGGTCTTCGTGTCGGGTTCGCCGTAGGCGACCGTGAGCAGCATCTGGGCACCGGGGGCGTAGGTGGTCGAATGGAGAGAGGCGGTCACCGTGGGAGCGGCCATCAGGCGCTCCTTCCTGGTTCGGGGTCACCACGGCCCAGCGGCGGCGCGCGTCGACGGCCGGGGTCGGCTGACACGCGGGGGCGGAACCTGGCGGGCTGAGGGGTGGCGACATCGCTGTCGGGCATGATGCAGGCGATCCGGCGGAGGGCCTGCTGTCCCCGTACGGCCGTGAAGAGTCGGATGTGGGCCCGCCATCCGCAGCCTTCTGACCTGCTACAACAGTGCATCGGGGCAGGCCCTGACGTCCTGTCACCTTGCTGACACTTCGGAGGATTCCCGGTGAAGTACCTGATGTTGATCTATGGCAACGAGCAGATCTGGGGCAGCCTGCCCGGCGGCGACCTGGCCGCGTTGATCGGCGAGGTGAACGCCTTCAACGAGGAGCTGCGCGCCCGGGGTGAACTGGTCGACGTGCAGGGGCTGGACTCCCCGGCCCGCTCGGTGCGGATGACCGGGGACACCCCGGTGGTCACCGACGGGCCGTACCTGGAGGCGAAGGAGTACGTCGGGTCGTACTTCGTGGTCGATGTCGACAGTGAGCAACGGGCGCTGGAGATCGCCCGGTCGTACCCGGGTCTGCGGTTCGCCCCCGGCCTCGGCGGCGGCATCGAGATGTGGCCGTTGATGGCCCGCGAGGGGGCCGACCACTGAGCCTCGACGAGCACGCCGCCGAACTGCTGCGCCGCCTGTCCCCCCAGGTGCTCGGCGTGCTGGTGCGCCGCTACGGCGACTTCACCGCAGCCGAGGACGCCGTGCAGGAGGCGATCGTCGCCGCCGTGGAGAGCTGGCCGCGCGACGGCGTACCGGAGCATCCGGCGGCCTGGCTGCACACCGTGGCCGCCCGCCGCTACGTCGACCAGGTGCGCTCCGAGGCCGCCCGGGCACGCCGCGAGCGTACGGTGCTCGACGCCACCCCGCGTGACGCGCTGGTCGGCCCGCCCTCGGACGCCGACCCGCCCCGCGACGACCTGCTGGAGTTGTTCCTGCTCTGCTGCCATCCGGCGTTGCCGGCCGAGGCGCAGGTGGCCCTGACCCTGCGGGCCCTGGGCGGACTGACCACGGCGGAGGTCGCGGCGGCCTTCCTGGTGCCGGAGAAGACCATGGCCCAGCGGATCTTCCGGGCCAAGCAGCGGCTGCGCCAGGTGGGTGCCCGGTTCGAGTTGCCGCCGGAGGCTGAGCAGAGCGCCCGGCTGGCTGCGGTCCGCCAGGTGCTGTACCTGATCTTCAACGAGGGCTACAGCGCCAGCAGCGGCCCGCAGTTGCACCGGCCCGGCCTGACCCGGCGGGCGCTGTGGCTGACCCGCCGACTGCACGACCGACTGCCCGAGGACGGGGAGACCACCGGCCTGCTCGCGCTGATGATGCTGACCGAGGCCCGGTCCGCCGCCCGGGTGGGCCCGGACGGCGAGTTGGTGCCGCTGACCGAGCAGGACCGCCGCCGGTGGGACCGGAGGGCCATCGCCGAGGGCAGCGCGCTGGTGGAGCAGGCCCTGACCACCTCGACCCCGGGGCCGTACCAGATCCAGGCCGCGATCGCCGCCGTGCACGCCGAGGCATCGACCACTGAGGAGACCGACTGGCCGCAGGTGCTGGCCCTGTACGAGCTGCTGGAACGCCTGGCACCCAACCCGGTGGCGTCCCTGAGCCGGGCCGTGGCGGTGGGCATGGTGCACGGCCCGACCGCTGGGCTGGCCCTGTTGGCGCACCTGGAATCGGGCATCCTCGCCGGGCACCACCGGCTGCACGCCGTCCGCGCGCACCTGCTGGAGCTGGCCGGCGACCGGGCCGGCGCGGCAACGGCCTGGCGGCGGGCGGCGGAGCTCGCCGGCAGCGACCCTGAACGCCGGCACCTGCTCCGCCGGGCTGCCACCGCAAGTGACTCTGGTAGCAGTGCAGGGGTCACCAGGGCTCGGGGATGTTCACCGCCAGGCAGCGCTGCGTACCGAGAAGAGGCTTGTAGCAGGCGGACGCCTCCAGGTTGTAGCTGTGGTCGTTGCGGTGGAAGGAACTGGTGCCGCCGTTGAGGCAGGTGCTGCCGCTGACGGTCGTCCCGCCGGTGACCGTCCCGCTGGCGCACGCCCCCTTGGCGACGGCGGTCTTCTCCACCGTGTTCAGCGAGGAACGCAGATCCCCCGCCTGGTGGACGCCGTATCCGACGAGGCTGACGCCGGATCGGGTGACGGTGTACTGGTACGCCGTGGAGGTGTAGTACGACCAGCTGGCCCCGGTCCCGACGGTGCGCAGCCCCGAATCGGTGGCCGAGCCGGGGATGAACATGTAGAAACCCTTGTCGTTGGTGTTCGTTCCGTCGATCATCCGGTAGACGATCACCAACAGCCCCTGGTCGTAGCTGACCGTGTTGTATGTCAGGTAGCTGCCGTTACCGCAGGTGGTGCGGTCGGCGATGTAGCCGACACCGTACGCGTACAGCATCACCCGGGCGCAGCGTCCGTCCGCCGCGGTGTCCTCGATGGTGCCGAGGGTGGCCGAGGTGCCGGCGTTGTCGGTGGCGTAACCGGTCAGGCGTACCCCGGGCAGTGTGCCGGAGTACTGATAGGCGTTCGGTTGGTAGTAGCTCCACGAGGCCGACCAGCCGGCACCTGAGGGCAGTGCGAGCGCCGGCGTGGCGGGCAGCAGGGCAACAGCGAGCGTGGCGACCAGTGCGGCGGCCAGTGTGGCGGCCGACCGTCGTAGGGACAGTGTCCTCATCGCTTCCTCCGTCTTGAGGCACGAGTCCACGAGCAGTGGATCTCTCACCGAATGATGACGGTCCACCCGGCGGTGCGAACGTCTCTGTCTCCAGGCAGACAGCGGCGTCGCAACGAGGTCCGTGTCGGTGATTCAGATCACAGTCAATCGCGGTAGTTGGCGTCGGTTCGGCTCCGATCCATCGGCGGGCGGGCACCCGTGGCGGGTGTCGCTAGACCGAGAGGAACGAGATGACCAAGGTGACCGCGCAGATGTCGGTGTCGCTGGACGGCTTCTACGCCGGCCCCCGGCATGACGGCGACGGTGACTGGCTGCATTCGGCGGAGAGCCACGGCTTCTTCCGGGTGACCCGCTGGGCCACCGAGGCGATGTCCTGGCGGGAACGGCAGGGCTTCGCCGGTGGCGCGCAGGACGTCAACTCCGACATCCTGGCCGAGTCGTTCGAGGCAGCCGGCGCGTACGTGATGGGTCGCCGGATGGCCGACGGCGGTGAGGTGCCGTGGGGCGACGAGCCGCCGTTCCGGGCACCGGTCTTCGTGGTCACCCACCGACCCCGCCCGACGCTGGTGCGCAAGGGCGGCACCAGTTTCACGTACGTCACCGACGGTGTGGCCAGCGCGGTGGCCCAGGCACGGGCCGCCGCGGGTGGCAGGGACGTGGCGGTTTCCGGGGGCGGCAGCCTGTTCCGGCAGGTCCTGCGCGCCGGTCTGCTCGACGAGTTCGAGCTGCACATCGCGCCGGTGGTGCTGGGCACCGGGATGCGGCTGTTCGACGCCGACCTGGACCTGGCCGACTTCGAGGCCATCGAACTGACCCCGACCCGGGTCGTGTCCGCGCCGCAGATCACCCACATCCGGTACGCGGTGCACGGGCGTGCTCCCCTCACCCTCGACGACCGGGGTCGCAGCTAGGGGTGGAGTCCTCC
Source organism: Micromonospora sp. NPDC047134 (assembly GCF_040643455.1). NCBI lineage: Bacteria > Bacillati > Actinomycetota > Actinomycetes > Micromonosporales > Micromonosporaceae > Micromonospora > Micromonospora sp. NPDC047134. The sequence goes on along the minus strand of NZ_JBEYUI010000016.1, from coordinate 314 downwards.
GGCGTGGTGGCGCGTCCGGCGGGGTTGCGGCGCGGCACATGCTCGGCGACACGGGGCGTCGAGAATGTGCGTCCGCGCCTAGAGTGACGGCAATCGTCGTCCAAGGAGGTGCGGTGTCCGAGCCGCCACCGGTCGAGCCGTCCCCGGATGCCGTCGGGGAGTCCCGCGAGGCCCCTGCCCCGACTGTCGCCGTCCCGGCGGATCCCGCCGGGACGGCACCCTCGTGTTTTGACCGTTGTGTGGGCAGGGTGGTCTGGCGGTGTGGTGTGGGTGTGTTGGTGGTGGTGTGGTGAGGGTTGTTACTTGCCCTTGTG